>JAISVH010000099.1 GCA_031271685.1 Eubacterium sp.
CCTCGATTACCAGCACCCTTGCGTCGGTCGGCAGCGTAAACCCGCGCCGCAATGTCATCTTGCCTTCCTCGCGCTCGGCAAAAAGGTTCTTGACGTTAAGCTGACGCGCCATTTCGTAGGCGAGTATTATGCCGCCTGTGGCCGGGCCGATTACCGCGTCGATTTCCGCGTCCTTAAACGACTCCGCCAGCGCCTTGACCAGCTCCTCGGCGTACCAGGGATATTGCAGCAGCCTCGCGCATTGCATGTACTTGTCGCTGTGCCGCCCGGACGTTAACAGGAAGTGCCCATCCATCAGCACCTCCGACTTCCGCAGTATTTCTTCCACACGGTTTCTTTCAATCATGTTCGTTCCCCCATAAGGTTATATTATTATGTAAAATAACTTATTAGATAATCCACAAACTTTATTGCGTCATCATGCAGTCTTTTAATATCCATAAAAGACTTACCTCGTATACCATCGCTATTAAAGCCTATAAATGTTTGATGAGCAATAAGATTTCTTATCGCAAACATTTCTTGAAAAGCCTTTACCTCTCGCTCTTTATTTATATCCGCGTTCACTTCATTATAAATTTTATCCCGAAACTTTTCTCCAAAAAATTTTAATGGCTCAAGTAAACTCTTTAATTCTGGCAGTTGCCTGTTATCGTTCGGGTTTTCCAGACGACCAAATGAAAAGCGTTGATAAATACTTTTATCCCTTTTTCCAATATCAAAATTATGAGGCTTGTCCCCATAACGATTTGATTCTCTTTCCGCATATGCTATGTATATATTTTGCAATTCCTGTTCATAAAGGCTGGTACAAGTTAATATTAATACCTTTGTTAAATGAATGGAGATATTAAAAGCGACAGAAGGCTCATCAACAACCATTATTTCTTGCGCTTTTTGATAATCACTTACAAGAGTGCTAATAAAGTCACGTGTATAAACCATACTCATCTTAGACACCTCCGGCTATAAAAGTACAACCGTTTTAGATGCCTCTGATAATCTAGTTGCCACATGACCGACACTTGCGGTATTGCCTTGTGAAGCCATAGAAAATACAGGGTTTTTTACGAGATGCTCAATGCTCTCCGGTTGAATTTTTCTTCCTTTTAGACCCTCTTTTTTTATTATTTTGCATACCGTGACAAAAACGGCATCAAAAAGAGAAATATAAAATTTCTTTTTTTCATTTTTAAACGCATCGCTTTTTAACAACTCGCAGCTGCTCCAAAAATCATTAAATATTGCATGTAGTTCGTTAATTTTTTCTTTATCATATGATTTGGCATGTTCAGAAAAAGAATTAAGAAAGCCGTGCATTGGGGCTTGATAGTTATCACCTAATTCTAATAATGCAAAAGCGCGAACCAAAACTTCCACATCGCTCATATGGATATCGGGTTCACTCTTTCCAAGAAATTTTCTCCATTTACCATTTAAGTTAAGCTCATCAATAAGTTTATCATAAAATATTGAATAAAACATACTCATGCGAATTTCTTGCGCTTTTAGAGTTACTCCACCACTGTTAAGCCTACTAAATATTTCAAACATTGATGAATAATCGCCGGATGGCGCAATTTGCTTAATGATAATTGTCCTGATTGAGCTTAAAAAATCAAACTCCCCCTTAAAATCATAACTGTTTATATCAGATATAGGCGGTAGAGTATCGTATTTTCTATTATTTAATGGATTATCATCATCCGGTGTTGTCGCCGGAAGCTTTAATTTAAAATCCTCAAAATTATCTCCGCCTATTTCTCTATCCGGTATCTCATTTCCATTTGAAAGATATCTCCTAATAATCGCGCGTCCTTTATCATTCTTTGGGAAACGCTGCTTTTTAAAGAGATACAATGTAATAATTCGTTGTTGCCCATCAATTACAAGGAAGTTATTCCGGCTTTTTTCAAACCAAAACACTTGTGGAATAGGCAAGCCAAGAATTATAGATTCAATAAATTTAGAAGCCATATCTTTCTTCCAAATATAATTCCTTTGAAAAGAAGGTATCTTTAAATAACCTCTACTAATGAAAGAAAGAAGAGAGGAGACATTAAAATCATTTGAAGCGTAATCTAATTCATACGGTTTTATCGCAATATCCTCCTCTTCAAACTCATTATAAAATAAGTCAGACATATCCGAATATCTGTCTTTTTTCTTATGTTCCATGATATCCTCCTTTTTATTTTATGTTATTTCTGTTTTGATATTCAAAATTCTCAAAAAATCACTTTCTTTGATGTGCAGTACCAGTCAAGAAATTAACTTTATTAATGCCGTTCTCCTTCATATACCCTTGAAGCCCCGCGTAAATATTGTCGATGGCGTGCGGGTTTACAAAGCTTGCCGTGCCGACGGCGACGGCACTCGCGCCGGCCAGCATAAATTCCGCCGCGTCTTCCCCGGTCATTATGCCGCCCATTCCGATAAGCGGCTGCCTTGCGCGCGCCTTAACGGCGGACACCACCTGCCCGGTCAGCTTCGCGTCTGTGCCG
>JAISVH010000143.1 GCA_031271685.1 Eubacterium sp.
TATCCGAATAAGTAGCAGTGACTACCATGCCGGTCTGGTCAAAGCTCTCGCCCGCTGTATAGACCGTCTTGCCGGGAGCTGTTGTGATCGCTATGGAGTTGAGGGTTTTTGAGGGGGCGGGGCCACCGAGTCCCTCAATTATTAATTTGTTTACGTTTATACCTGAACCGGCAGAACCTAAGTAATAAGTTCCGGCCGGAAGACCGTCAAGCGTTCCTGTGAGAAGTTGGGTCGTCGTGATAGTTGCACTTTCTCTGATTCCTCCATATAAAGCCTGATTCCCCGGATTATCAGGATCATCCACGAATAACACCAAAAATCTTTCTGAAGCGTTTGAGTTTACGGTTGCAGTGATCCTGAAATTTTCATTTATAGTAAACTTAACGGCGCCCTTATTACCAGAGCTAGTGGAATGCCCTCCCGCGAAGTTTAGGGTGGCCTCGGTTGTAACTCTGTCTTCAGATCCGTTTGTATTAAGGTCATAGATTGCAAAATCAATGCCGTTCACAGAGTTGACGTCGCCATTCCCATGATTCCACTCTCCGAAATTGGATATATCGACTAAAATTGTCGGCTCAATTATTGCGGGTTCTACCACAATGGTAAAATCTTTTTTAAAGTCAGTGCCAATCGATATCCCACTGACAATGGTCGCAGTTACCACAACTGTCCCTACAGCGTTTGCGCTAAGTATACTTCCGTCAATAACGGCTCCCGTGTTTCCGGCTTCTTTAACGCTCCAAACGATATTTCTGACAGTTGCGCCCGCTGAAGTCACTGTTCCGGTAAGGGCAAGCGTCTTTCCTGCGTTCATTGTGGTCGGCACGCCTATTATGTCGGAGACCGGTATTATTTCTCCCTCTTCCCATACGGCATAAAGGGTCGTATCCGCGCTTATGATGAAAGTATCGCCCGGTTTATAATTTGTGCCGCTTCCATCGGCTTTAGTATTCCATTCAACAAAATCATATCCCGGTCTTTCAAAAGCTCCTTTATTTAGAACCGTCACGCTTACACCCGGAGCATAAGATATGACTCCATTCGACGGCGCTTTTCCCATTCCTAGATTTGCATCATAAACCATCTTAAAAGGCGCGGTAGAAGGATTAGGATCAAGGTTAGTCACTCTAAGGCTTTGCACTTCAAATATTGCCTGAGCCTGCCCCTTATAGATGTCAACACTAACTAATTTAGCTTCCGCCGCAGGAGGCGCTAAGTTTTCAGTTGTAGTGGGTTTTTCCATAGTGAAATTTTCTCCCCACGAAAGCGAAGCCATGTCGTTAGTGATCGTGAAAGAAATCAACCCTTCGCCCCAGTTATCTTGACTCCAACCAGTATATAGCGGCCCTCGTGCGTTATTTATAGCTTGGGTAGAAGCTGCGGTCGCATAATCCACAACTGTTGTTCCGGTACCGGTATTACCTCCTCTGCCGGCGTGTATTTTCACTCCGTTATTACTCCCTGTTATATCAAATCTTTTAGTAATGAAATAAAACGTTCCGTCAGAATATTTTAGAGACATACCAGCATAACGGTTTCCGTCGGCGCCGGTTTTAAGTCTGGCTTCTATTCTTGTCTGTCTTCCTCCGTTCTCAACAGGTATGCTGTAAACAGTCGGCAACATGGGAGCACTCACATTCTGCGAAGGATTATCCAAAAGCACATTGGTGGCGTTGCTCACCATTGCTCGCTCCCACATGGCAAACAATGTCACGTTTTCCAGCATTATAATTTTATCGCCGGCATTGTATGCGATTCCGCTTCCGTCAGGCTCAGTATTCCATCCTCTGAACGCATAGCCTGATTTCTCAAAACCCGTGTTGTCCATAACGGTGGCTTCCTCTTCGGCTGGATGCCGGACAGCATCGACCGGTCCCGCCCCTGTGGCGCCGTTTCCGTCATAAATCACGTCGTAGAAGAAACCGCCCGGAGGCATCCAGTATGCATAAAGCACGGTGTCCTTAGTCATCTTGATTTTATCTCCGGACTTATACTTATCGCCGGATCCGTCAGCTTCGGTATTCCATCCGACAAATACAAACTCACCTCTTGTCAGATTACCGGTATTGTCCGGCAAAACGGCTTCAGTCTGATCGTCATACGGGCTTAAAGGATCAGTCGGCGGTGTGCCGCCGTCACTCTTATTCCCGTCAAAAGTCAAGGTGTATTTTTCAGGGTCGCCTACAGTAAAGCTTACATCAAAAGTTTTCTGAACTACACTGTCGCCTACTACCGTTACGGTTGCGTTATAAACGCCCTTTTCAAGACCGCTTTTTGGCGTAACGGTGAATCTTGCGCTTGATGCGGCGTTAATTCTAGGTATTGTATCTGTGCTAAGTGTAAAACCGTCACTGCCGGCTCCAGAAAGTTCAACCGTTAAGGCGCCGGTAGCTTCTGTTCCCGCGTTATTCACCCTAACGCCATAAGGAAGGGACGAAGATATTTTATGCAGGGGAGCCGGCATAAATGTTTTGTTCCCTGCAGGATAAAGAGATATTGCCGTGGAAGAAGGGGTTGTGGGTACGGTGGCTTCAAATCCGCTTATTGTATAAGTTGTGCCTGCGGTCGCGTTAAATGTGCGAATATTGCCTGCCGCATTCAAAACACTTGCCACTGTTCCCGAACCATTAGATATGGTTGCGTTTCCGATATCGGAGTTAGCAATTTTAAGTTCTCCTGTTTTACCGGCCACTATCTTTACTTCGGTGGCTTTTCCCGCCGTCCATTTAACATCAACAGTAGAGCCGCCTATAGTCTTAAAGCCTTTAAATTCGCCGCCACCCCAAGCAGTGGGAAGAGCAGGCAGTATGTCAATAGTATTGTCACGGCTTTGCAGAAGCATTTCGATAACACCGCTTGTTATGCCGTAGTTGCCGTCTATTTGAAAGTTTGGATGTTGGTCGAACAGATTGGGGGACGTACGTGTTCTCATAAGCTGCTCAAAACGCTCTGAAGCTGTGTTTCCGTCTTTCGACCTGGCGCTTAAGTTCATACGCCAGGCTACTCCCCAACCTTGTCCCGTGCCGGCGCCACGAGCGGCCACTGAATCCTTGAAAGCCCTATAGATAAGCTGTTCGTTAGGATCTTCACTGTAGGGATCGATATGCTTGCCGGGGAACAGCTCGTAAAGCTGCGAGACATGTCTGTGCCCTCCAGCATTTGTTGCATCATGCTTGTTTATACCAACCGTCGCATTATTGGCAAAAGGATTGTTAACAGTCCATGTTCCGGTATCGGTTATCGAAAGGTCCATGGTTACGTCGCCGCGCACCCATTCCTCAACGCGTCCGTCAGCGCCGTTGTTAGTACTTGCATCGATCAGTGTGGGTGCAAGCTTACCGTCTTCGGCGGAAAAATAATTCGTTTCAAAGTCAGACGGGAGCTGTGCCCTTATTTTATCAAGCAAAACTTTATCGGTGGATTCTCTTCCTAAATCTTTAGCCGCAGCAAGCACCGAATAATACAAATTTCTGATAAGTTGGGTGTCCATAGCGGGTCCGGGCTGTACCCCTCCCTGCTCAGGAGAGCAGGAAGCCGCCGTAACGAGATATCCCGTTTTAGGGTCAATTACGAGAAACTGTGTAAAGAATGCCGCCGAACCCTTCATGATCGGGTAATACTCTTCTAAAAACGTCTTATCGCCGCTATAACGATAAGCCTGCCAGGCGTGATCCAACAGCCAAACCCCTCCGGTAGGCCAAAGACCGGCCGTTGCGTTATCAATAGGCATCGTCCCGCGCCATAAGTCAAAGTTATGGTGCATTACCCACGGGTCGCCGGGCTGATATGTATTGTCGCCGCGTTCATTAAGAATAGAGTACTGGTTGGCCGCCGTGATAGAACCGCCCTGTGCTAAAGCTTTAAAAGCGTCAATCAAAGGCATCTCGTTTTCTCCAAGGTTCAGGGGCTGAGCCGCCCAGTAATTCATCTCAGTATTTATGTTAATAGTATACTTGCCGTCCCATGAAGCGCTAAGTCCATGATTCCATTTGCCGGCTAAAGTAAGGGGCTGACTCATCGGAATCGCGACATTGCCGCCGCTTGCCTCTCGCCCTATACGAGATCCAGAAATAAGCAAATATTTTCCATAGTTAAAATCAAGGGTAGCCAACTTGTTATCTCCGTCCTCATAAGTAGTATGAACGTTATAACTGTCAGCGTCGCTTAACGAGTTGCCGCCGCCCTTTTTAAAATCGCCCGCTTTTGAACGAATACGCAACTCGGTAGCAATATTTGAAGAATCAAAACTCTTATCGTTGTCAATTGTAAGGGAGGTACGGTTAAACTGCTCGGAATAGTCCGCAATATGCCGTTCCTTAATTTCTGAATAGCTGCGCGACTTAACATTAGCGCTGTATGTATTGCTGTCTCTCCCGGGCTTGGTATTGTCAACCTTTAAATAGTTTACAAAGTTTGAGGCACCCACGACATAAACAGTCGCGACTTTTCCTCCTTTAACAGTTATTACATCGTTCGTGTCAAAACCGACGCCGCTATTCACAACGTTGATAACTGCGCCGGGAGCGTCAACTATCATACGCGCTTCAAACTGTATGATGTTTACGCCGGCCGGCGTATTTAAATTGCTTTGCCCCCCGTTGGACACTCGCGCGGTAATTTTTATCTCATTGTCACTTACTTTTTCAAATTTATACCATGGACTTGCCGCGGAAGCGCCCGAGCCGTCGCGTCCTTGGAAAGTGTGTAGCTGAGCGCTGAAATCAAAGTCGGCATCAGACTCTATGTGAGTGACTACAGCCTGATCCGGATAACTCGCGAAATTTTCGCGGGTAAAATGTTTGCCGTCATAATCATAGTCAACATTAACTATCCCCGTTTTCATATCAAGTGATTTAGTATAGTTTGAAACCTTATCGGTGGTTTGGTTAAAATCCAAATAGACCTCGACAAAAGATTTAAAAGCTTTTTGTCTGCTGGGAGAACCAAGAATAGTGTTCTCAACCATTCTTTCCATGCTGTAGCGGTTTTGCAAAGCTTCAGTCTCTTGAGCGTTGTCAATATTCAACGACTGCCAAGAAATGCTCTTATCCGCAAACTGTGGATACTTTTCTCTAAACGTCTCATCTCCTATTATAACTCCAGGAGATCCGATAGGCGCGGGTGAGCCATCAGAATTCGCACCTCGATAATAGCGCCATGCACCCGGTTTGCTGCCGCTAGTTTGACCCACAGCTTCCAGGGTTTCCGCCTCGGTAACCCCGGTTGTGTGATTTGTGATAAGTTCGCCTTTTTCATTTTTAAGGCCGGTGGCATAAGGCGAACCCGCCCAAATAGTGTCTTCATTTATCTGAATAATTTCTCTTTCTATGCCGCCGGCGATCATTCCTCCCATTCTTCCGTTGCCCACAGGATAGGAATATGTCCAAAGATGTTCGGCATATGCCCATGGCGTTAAGCTGTCACCCGGTCTTCCGTAAGGACTTGCCTTATAGCTTCCGGAATTAGAGCCGTTGATATTTTTATCATATTCCGCATGATAGTTTTCAACGGCCTCTTCAATCATAGTGTCAGTCCACATCACTGTTTCCGGGTCAAAGGTTTTAGGCTCCGCAGACACGCCGATACCAGGTGACATGGCAAAAGAACCGTTCAATACTGAAAAACCGATAAGCCCGCTCAACAATTTTTTAATAGTTTTATTCATTAATTTACCTCCTACAACAAACAACTTGCTTTACTATTGTAAAGACCGCTAACAAGCATATGGATTTTGCCCCCACATGCATAAACCGATTTTACAGAAGGTCATAACTTTTGACTCAGACTTAACAAACCTTTCTGATAGATATTAATCATTATCGGAAACTATAAAATAGCCTAAATCAAAGCCGGAAATTTTTGCAAGATATCGCTTCATATACGTAACGTCTGAGATGTCAACTCTGCCGTCTCTGTTGCAGTCCATAGCTAATTTTGTATTGGCGTCAGCGCTGATTTTTCCTAAAAGATATTGTTTTATGAATAGCAAATCTTTTGCGTTTACTACTTTATCCACGTTGCAGTCTCCGGCCAAAATCACACTATCGTCTGTACTAACATTAAAACTTAAATCATTGACCGCTCTGTCGGTAATAATTAAAGTATTGCCGCTAACTCCCGTACCGTTAACGCTTTCAAGACTAAATCCATTTAACGTGGTCGTTTTTATTTCATATATCCCTTCCGGCAAGTCGTTGTCAAAGGTTAGCGCCGTTTCGGCGAAAGATCCTGTTGCTACTATTCCGTTCGCTCCGCTAAGGGTTACGCTGCCGAGCGCTTCAGGACGATTTGCCGTTCCGGAAATTCTATAGTGCGGAATTTCGATCGCACTAAACCCGGCTATCGAATAGTTTTCACGCTGACCAAGACCCGTACTGCCCTGAGACGAATCTACAGCTATTCCGACATAAACGGTTGGCGGCAAAGAAGAGATGGTCACCTCCTCCGGCTTTCGAGGGTCTCCGCTATAAAAATTTTCTTCTTTAGTTATAGCTGTCGGACCCCAGTTTTTACCGTCCATAGAGGTATAAAAAGTGAGCTTGTTCCCTTCTCGTTTAACCTTTATCCAATAGGGCGCCGAGTAGTTAAAATTATCGCCGCAGCTCTCGCTCACCAATCCGCTTTTGTTTCCTACAGTATAATTTTCGTCAGTAAAATCCATTGCTTTCCAAGCAGCGTTGCCTCCGTTCGTTGTGCGAGAGCCTATTTGAGCGTTCCGTCCCATCTTTTCCATATTAATAGAAATCATTCCAAAAGCGGAATTAGAGTCAAGCGACGAGCGCACCATTATTCCATGCCTGTCCGAGTTAGTATAGCGCGGCATAATATCCATATGTGTAACAAACTCGAAATTGCCGGTCATCTGTTTATACATATATCTGAATCTGTCGCTTGTAGAATTGATCCTACCGCTTCCGCTTACGGTAAACTGCTTTTCCACCGGATTATAAGAGGCGTTTCCGGCAAACTTAGGAGTTCCGATATCCCTCGTCTGCCAATCGCTTACCACTTTTCCGTTTGTCGCGCCTACAGGATTGACAAAAACTATTGCCGTATCGCTCTGTGTGGATTCACCTTTGTCATTATAAGCGCGCACTGAAATGTAATGTTCTCCGAAAGTATCAAAAACAACGGATTCGTTTATGGACACCGCACCGTCTAATTCTTTTATTACCTTATCTCTGTCATAAATTTCTATTTTACTTATAGAAGTACCGTCTTTTGGGGTAACATCAGCGGTTATCGCGCAAGCTTCATTTAGATTCATTATTTTCCAATTGCTAGTGCTTGCCGGAGAAGCCAAACTCCCTAAATCCAATTTTAATGTATACGGCGAAGAAAGCTTAACATCAGGGTTTGTGGGGGGCTGCGGATTATTTATATCTCCAACTAAGCTGTTTGCCCAAACCTCAACCCAAGTATAGTGCGCGTTAGAGCCGTCGCCGCCAACTAAATCCATCGCTTTTGCTCCGGACGGCATGTTATTTACCTGTGCCCAATCCTTTGGAATACAGTTATCAATCAATTCTCCCTGGCGGGTAGCTGACGGAAAATTTAAAAAACCGCCCACCTCTGTTTCATGATTTACAATTCCGCCTGTTTGGTTTTTTACCTGCGCAACCACCCGCGCGTCAATACTGTCGCGCTTAGGATAATTTGCCCCCGCGCCGTTCAATACCTTTTCATAAGCTGTTTCCGCCGTATCATACACAGAAAGAGAGGTAGATATGTCTGCATTTCCTCCGATTCCGTCATAAATGACCTTATCTGCCATCCCATCATAGTTTTCTGACTCTTTATGTTCTGTCAAATTAGTAACCTGGTATTTCATCGGAACCGGTGCACTAAGCTTTTCACCCAAGTTGCTCTGACTGTCGAATCCGCCGGAAACAGAACTCCAGTTGTCGTCGGTTATCGTGGAATTATTATAAACATAATTGCCGGTGGCATAAATTTTAGATCTATGCTCCGCTTTACCGCTTACGGGTTTATCAACGTTGAATATCCTGGACCGCACACCTGTATTTGTCGAAGGTCCAAATTTATAATAGTTATTTATAAAGTTAAATTGTGCGGGGCGAACTATGCTGTTCGAGCCATCAATTGAAGTATACCAACCGCTGTCAGCTCCATAGCCGGAATTACCGGCCCAGTTATAAACTACGTTGTTTGCCATTTCGGTTCCATACAGATTTTTGTGCAGTCGCGGATTGCGGCTGTCGTTATGCGCGAGCAGATTTTTAATGTATGACATGTCGTCTCCGCCCCAAATAGCCCCATATCCGTGCGCTCCTTTAAAGTGATTTGACATGCGCAGCGCCTCAGAAAATATACACCATTGCATGGTAGTGTTTTCACAATTATAAAGGCTCCCTATTTCATCAGTAGACCAGCTGGCACTGCAATGATCAACGATAACGTCTCTAACATAACGACCGCCCAATCCGTCCGGCTCTTCATTCTCTTTTGAGCCGGTTCTTATGCGAAGATAACGAACAATAATGTTACCTTTAACATTGCCATAGTTATTTGTCGTGGCGGTAAGGTCAAAATTTCCTCCGTTCAAGGTTATCCCGTCGCCCGGCGCAGTTTGGCCTAAAACTGTAAGATCGCCGATATTACTCCTGACCTGACTGCCGATATTTACAGTTCCGCCAACATTAAAAACAACCATTCTGGGTATATAGTCATTAACTTTTTTGCCTTCGGGTATTTGCCCCGCATCTGCCATAGCTTGAGTATATCTGTTTCGAGTGCTTATTGCTTCCCGAAATGTTCCGCTGCCCCTGCTTTGTGAATTTCCAAGGCTAGTTACGACAAAAAGCTCTCCGCTGCGCCCTCCGGTTGCAAATTTTCCACCGCCTTCAGCTCCCGGAAAGGCAGTAACACCGTTTTGGGCCGCCCAAAGCGGAGATTGATAAGACCGTTCAGCGGCATAGACTATCTGCCCTTCTAAGGTGCATAGCCCAAAAATCATTGATACCAAAACAAATAAGGATATAATTTTTTTAAACAATATTTGTAACCTCCTCGTATAATATAGCAAATTGCATTTTTATAGAAATTAATCCCACAAAAATACTCGTCTCCGATGGCGGCGCACCGCACTTAGCACGGTGTTATAGCAGTTTGGCTTATAGTCAATAAAAAGTCAAACTGCTATAGTAGTTGTACTAATTATTGCCGGTTTACGGCAAAAATGGTATAATGCAAGCAGCGGATAGAGTTCAGAGTTAACCCACTTGGGATTTATTCCCGTCAGAAAGGATACTGCCTCTACCTTTGCGGTGGTCTA
>JAISVH010000150.1 GCA_031271685.1 Eubacterium sp.
CCGCAAATAAAAATAAAAAGTCCGCAGGTTGCTATTACCAGTATGCCTCATAGGGCATTCAGCTAAACCAAATCTTAGAAAGGAAACGGTGTGATTTAGCTATGAATATATCATACCAGTTAAAAATGAAAAACAGTATTATCTCTTTCGCGCTTGCAATTTTAACGTTGACCTTTACTTTTTCAACCTCGGCGGAGCAAAATGTTTTTGGACGCCAGAGCCAGCTTCCTGCCTTTCCGGGAGCGGAAGGCGGAGGAAAATATGTTACCGGAGGAAGAGGCAAACCAATTTATATCGTTGACAGCCTGCTTGATTATGACCCAAAAATCGAGGAACCGATCAAAGGTACATTGCGAGACGCTCTGAGTGAAGACGACCGTACCATAGTGTTTAACATTTCCGGAGTAATCGAGTTAAAAAATACTCTGAGAATTGACAAAAAAAATATAACAATTGCCGGCCAAACAGCTCCCGGAGACGGAATTACCATATATGGATACGAAACAAATATCTCAAATGCCGAAAATCTGATTATCAGATACATAAGGTTTCGGACCGGATCAAAAAATGTCCACAAAGGCGACTCTAAAGACGCGATTTGGGGACGCTCAATGAAAAATGTTATGATCGATCATATTTCCGCTAGTTGGTCCACAGACGAAGCCCTGTCGCTTTACCGCGCTGAAAATATGACCGTGCAGTGGTCAATTATATCTGAAAGCCTTGCCATGTCCGGGCACACTAAAGGCCGTCACGGATACGGCGGTATTTGGGGGGGCGTTAACACTACCTTCCACCATAATCTGGTCGCAAGCCATACCTCGCGCAATCCGCGAATGGGTGGCGGCACTCCGGTTGCGGACGATAACAAACACATTGCTAATTTCGATATTAGAAACAACGTTATTTATAACTGGGGATTCAATACAGCTTACGGCGGCGGGAGGGCCGACGTAAATTATATGTATAACTACATGAAACCCGGACCTGCTACTAAAAGCGAAGTGAAAAACCGTCTTATTGATTTGGGCGAAAGCGGTAAACCCGGAAGGTTCTATGTCAACGACAATATCCTTGAAGGATCTCCCGAAATAACCGCCGATAACTCAAAAGGAATATATATATCAGAAGCGAATAGGGTAGGAACACAGATAATGAGGAGGCCGTTTAGAATGGACGGCACACTTGAGTCAAATTTAAACACCGAGTCCGCAGACGAAGCTTATAAAAGCGTTTTAGCTAAATCAGGGGCCGTTCTCCCAAGAAGGGATGCTATAGACAGTCGGGTAGTGGCTGAAGTAAAAAACAAACTTGGAAACATAGTTAATACCGAGCATGAAACCGGCGGATTGGCATATACGCAAAGCGTGAGCCGTCCTATAGATTTTGATGTGGATAAGGATGGCATGTGGGATTATTGGGAAATAAAAAACAATCTCGACCCCAACGACCCTTACGATGGAAATAATATCGAAACTAATTATTTAAATACACCCGCTTACAACGAAACATTAAACACAGAAGGAATTCCGGATTATTGGCAGCATAAAAATGCCGTTGATCAGGACTCAGGGAAAAGATACACCAATCTTGAGATATACTTGAACGAATTGGCCGATATGGATTTTCAGCCAAAAAATCCCGAAATATCTATCGTTAAACCGACAAATAACCAAAGCTTTAAAATTGGCGAATCCGTTTCAGTTACGGCAAACGCTCGCGCCGGAGGAAACGGTGTCAAAAAGGTCGAATACTACTTAGGTTCTGAAAAAATTGGCGAATCCTTTGGCCGAATAGGAAATTTTTCCATAAAACTTGATGGTCTAAAAGACGGTACCTTTTATTTAAACGCTAAAGCCACAGATTTTAACGATAATCAAACACACGCGTCTCCGGTGGTATTTCATGTAAATAGCTCTGACACAACCTCTCAAAAGTGGAAAAGCGCCGATATTGGCAAAGTGCCGATCGAGGGAACGACATCATATAAAGATAATAAAATAACAATCAAGGGTAGCGGAAAAATATACGGCGCCGAGGATTCATTCAGATATAATTATCTTCCGGCAACCGGCGACTATGATATTGCGGTAAAAGTTGATTCCATAACGCCTGTTGACCATCATGCTTTTGCCGGAATAATGATGCGCGAAAATTTAAGCCCGAGTTCTAAAGCCGTGGTTTTAGGAGTTTCTTATACAAAAGCGTATGAGTGGACTGAAAAAAACGAAAAGACAGGAGCTTCAGCGTCATATTACCGAAATCCGTTCGGCGCTTATCTCGCGGCAAGAACGAAAACCTCCGCCAACTTTGATACGCTTGAAGAACAGCTTGACTCTTACGATAACGCTGCAAAAACAGATATCATTCTAAAAAAAGACATCCCTATGAAAGATGCGGAAGGTGAAAAATATATAGGATATCATTTGAGATTGATAAGACAAGGAGATGTCTTCAAATCATACCTTTCAGCCGATGGGCAAAAATGGATGAAACTCGGTGAGCGGGAACTCCAAATGGACGAGAGCATCTACATAGGGTTGGCCGTCGATTCAAATCAACAGCGCAACGATCTGCACAACCTTAATACCGCGGTATTTTCAAACGTTGTCACAACCGATGATTCAAAAGCGGTAAAGCTTCTGCCGGAAGTTGCGGAGGAAGAAATAAGTTAAGACAATCCCGCACAGCTCTGGCGTGTAAAGCGCACAGTCGGATTTTTTCAAACTAGGCAATTTTGCCGCGAATATACTATTTAAATAGCGGAAACTTTAAAAGTTTCCGCTATTTTTTATATATTCAAACATCTGCAGCGGAGCCGCTTCCAGTATTTTAACAAGCGTCAGTGTGGGACATAAACGCGGTTATACATCATTCGTCTTTATTCTTAATATTTATCGACACACTGGGCTTTGAGGGCTTGAACAGCGCATCCATTACACGCTTAGTTTTATGAGATTGCGGCTGTTCATCACTATTTCCAAATTCGTTTATAAAACCGTCGTCTCGCTCATAACTTCCCAACAAGTCGCCGAACCGGCGTTCGACGGAACCATGATCGGTCAACCGGAGATTTACATCAGCGCTGTCGGCATTTTTAGATTGAACGTCTCTTTCAAGCCTTAACGAATTAATCTTTGAATATCCCGGCTTCTGATCGCTGTAAACATTAACATCAGCAGTTCCACCCGTCTCGGCCTTTTGTGCGGCTTCCGCCGGATCTAAAGCCTGGCGATATGACGACACCACATGCTGTGATCGTGTTTCAGGCCTGCGCGAAACATTTTCAATCCCTGATACTGATAATAAATCAGTTCTCCCGCGCGCAGCAGCCGTTACCTGATTAGATTTTTCCATAGATTTACTCTCCGGATGTATTAAAGCTCTTTTATATTTATTTTCTTTAGCGTGATAAACTTTTACCGGAGGTTCGTATTCATAGATTTTAATGTCACTATCACTTTGCGCCTTGCTTATATCGCCATAACCTGGAGAAAAATCTGCGTCAGAAAAGCTCTCGCCAATTATCTTTTTTGATTCCGCCGAACTTAAGTTTTCCGCCTCGGTTTGATAAGGCACTTGCTTTTCTCCTTCGGTCGGAGTGGGAACCCGTATTACTCTAGCCTGAAAAACGGATTCTGAAGGTGCGGAAAATCTTTTGCGCATTGGCTGAGGCAGCTCGCGCAATGGCTCATATAAAAGATTATCCTGTTCATCAAGTTGGTTGCGGTCTAATTTTTCAAATATGAACGGTCTCACTTCTCTTCCGCGTTTATCAATCTGAACTGACGTCTGCTGCATTTCCGCTGCAGCTTTAGGCTTAGGAGAAGGAGTAAAGCTTATGCTTCTTGAATAATCGACAAAACTTTCAAAATCATCCATAGTGGCCTGTCCATTCAGCAGATTTTCACGAATTGCCACAAGATATTTATACCAATCAGAAAAATCGCGCTGAGTTAGCCCCGCGTTCACCCGCTCGGACATTTCCTTATAAATCTGATCACATCGCTCCGCCAACGAAGCGGTATCTATTATCGCTTCAGAACGCGCGGGTATGTGGTCTCCCATATTCATTTTTTCAAGACAGCTTTTTCCGCCTCTGGCGATTTTGTCACAATAATCATAATTATAATTCTCATCGCGCAGAAAATACTCGCCGCAGCGCGCGCATTTTTGCAAAACGCCTCCATGCTCTATCAGAGAATCAATTTCTAAATCAATAACCGATTTAAAGCTTGCAGGGATATATACTTTTTGCGCCTCTCCCATTGACTTTATTAAAGTGCTGATAATGCTGTCAGGCTCAGAGGGCAAAAAAGCCTTTATCCCGCTAAATGCGTCCATAGCGATCTGGTCAGAAAGTCCCTTGGCGTTTCTTATTGTTGATTTATTATCCGACTGATAACTCAAATCCGACAAAAAGTTTCGAGTAATCTCACGGCTGACATTGCTCATAGTAAATGGGGAATTAGGCGTTCGTCCAACACTTGAAACGGTATTTTCGGCAATTTCACTCAAATCAAATCCCAACTCATTTGCCATAACATTGAACATCAAATCAAAATAGCTAACTTTTGACGATGCCTCGGCAATATTTTTAACCTTTTTACCAAAAACAAAATCCACCTTATATGCGGCGTATTCCTGCAGCTTTAAAATGTTCACCCACTGATTATGAGCCAGATTGTGCCGATATTCGTTTAGTCTGCTAAACACGGCCTTTTCAAAATCGTTTTGACAATTAATAAAGTTGTTCCAAAGGGTCACCGTACCTATCTCGTTTTGACGGCAAATATATTCAATCCAACAGTCAACTGCGATTTTATCAAAAATACCACGCATATTCTGCTCATAATACTTATGACATCCAGAAATAGAGTTTCGTGCGTCAACTGCCTCATCCTGGCTATATTCTCCGGTTTTAAGATAAACCTTGCAAAGATCAGTGCATTTCTCCATAAAAGACGTAAAATCATACTGCAAAAAATTGATAATATTTTTTGGAAGGGAAATCGTATAAATGTCTTTAGAGTTTTTTCCGGTCAAGTTTATTCTATATTTCACAATTGTCATCCTTTCATTAGAGTGTGTTCAGATAAACGGAAATGTTGTGATTTTAGGCGGATTTTTCGTCAGACTAGGCAATTTTGCCATGAATGCCCGTGATATTTAAGGAGGAATTGACGAATTATGGCGTAAAACACGTCAAAATACGGGCTTTTTACGTTTATCTGAACACGCTCTAAGCTTTCCGGTCCGCCCGCTAAGGGACAATCACGTGATTATCGAGGTTTCGCCCGAAAAAACTGCTGTGTCGTCTGATTCGCCGTCGTCTTTTATCGCGACATTTTTCACCTTTCCGTCAACGATCAAAGTATTGTCGTCCATCCATCGTATATCCGGCATTTTGCTATATCTTGCCGTCAGTATGATTTCGGCGTCATAAAATTTTTCACAGTTCAAAAATGGAAGATGTATATCCTCATTCGCCTTTTCAACATAAAACTTTATTATTCGGTTTTCCTTTGAAGGCGGGTCTATATACCTTACCACACGATAGGTTTTATAGCTCGAATAATCATAGTTTTCATCACGGAGACTTAAATCAACGTCAAACAGCTTTATCGAAAATTCCTGAAGAGTCAGATAGCCTATTACACCGATAACATAAAAAATAAGATATATAGTCCCCAAAACGGTCTTAAGAGACTCACCGGTCCGCGACGCGAAAAATATAACGGTGGCTACCAAAAAAGGCGGCACAGCAAGATACCAGTTCCCAAACCCCAAAAACAATATAACTAATATTATGGGATGAAAAAAGCATGATGAGATTTTTGTGACAAGTCTTCTGCGAGTATAAAGCATAATTGCTCCAAACAGCAAATTTATAAGCACAAAAAAGAAAAAAAGCGCGGGACCGTTGGTCGGTCTTAAATAATGCGAATATGTAAGCCATGCGAGCCATACCAAAAAGAGCGCATATCCTACCGAGACAAACGACAAGGTTATTTTTGCTTTTTTGCTTTGCAGGAATTTAAGGATTTCATCCATAAAAAATTTCTCCAATATATAAATACCATAATACTATTTTATACTATTTTGAAAAAAAATTCAAGTAAATAAAAAATTTTCTTAGGCAAAACAGAAAATTTCAAAAAAACCGCCGTTAATCCGGCGGTTTTTAAACCAAGAGTATACTTTTATCTCTTTTTGAATATTTCGTCTAAATCGCGAAATGGGTCGTCATAATTAGCACTGAGTGTCTGGGTGATAAGCTTATCAAGCGGTTCGCTTTCATCTGCTTCATCTTTTTCAAAAAAATTATCACTTTCTTTTTCTTTATGTACTTTTACTTCGCGGATAACGTTATCATTATCAAAACATGTCGCTATTATTGTAACTATCATCTCATCTTTAAGGCTTGAGTCATAATCCGCGCCATAAATAACCTCAACGTCGGGGTGCGCCGCCCCGGTTATTTTATTCATGACCTCGTCCACCTCATAAAGCAGCGTATCCTCAGACATGACGACATTTACCAATACCTTGCCCGCGTTGGAGATAGAAGTTTCAAGCAAAGGCGAGTTAACAATCTTTTGGACCGCCTCGTCAACCTTGTTGTCTCCCATTCCAACCCCGATAGCAATATGCGCGTCACCCGCGCTTTCAAGGGTCGAACGCAAATCGGCAAAATCAATATTCATCGTAGCGGTATTGTTAAGAAGCTCAGAAATGCTTCTCACCACATTATAAAGCACATCGTCGACCATAGCAAACGCCTGTTTAAAATTCAGCGCCCGCTCGTTAAGCTTCAAAAGTCTTTGGTTTGGAATAATTACAAGCGCGTCCACATGCTTACGCATCTCCGCAATACCTTTAAGCGCCTGATTCATTTTTTGCTCGCGCTCAAAATCGAAAGGCTTTGTAACGATGCCAACAGTAAGTATGCCCATTGATTTTGCTATTTCAGCTATAACCGGCGCGGCGCCGGTTCCGGTTCCGCCTCCCATGCCGGCGGAAATAAACGCCATTGACGCGCCGTCAAGCGCCTTATGTATATCGTCACTGTCTTCACGAGCAGACTCGGCAGCCACAGCCGGATCGCCTCCCGCCCCCCTGCCCTTGGTGGTTTTTTTGCCTATCTGCAAGCGTCTCATAAGAGATTTATCTTTAGCGCGGAGTGCCGGGACATCAGTATTGACAGCTATGTATTCAACACCGCTAACACCCTGCTTAGCCATATGCTCAAGCGCGTTGCAGCCGCCTCCGCCAATACCGAACACCTTTATATTTACGTCATACACAGACTCCGTCTCCAAATCATCAGTCTCTTCTACTGTGAAAGCGTCATCATCATAATAAATTGCCATTTTAAACCTCCGGTAATGTTTTGCCGGAAGCTCCGGCAAAATTGCCCGCTAACAAAACTACGCAATATAGTTAATTAACTTAAAAAATTTCAAGAATAATAACACGAAATCTGCAGTTAATCTGCATAATCGGATTTACTGCAAAATACCATGTGGTTTTGCATAAGTTATTTTTGCTTATTTTCAAGTTAATTTACTATATAGCGTCCTGCGAACATTAAACACATATTTATTGTATCAGATTTTAGTGATAATTTCAATAGGTTTTAACAAAAAAACTGCAAGCTTTAAAAATTTATTAAATATTTTATTATTTTAAGGAGATTTTTTATAGTTTAAGCAGAAAAAGCAAAAAATTTTAGTCCTACCCTATTGCATGTCCAGGCGTTCCATCAGACGCGCCCCCAAACGACTGGGTTTTCCCCTCTATTGTTCCCGGAATAAAATCATAAGCATCTGACGGCAAAAATCTTGCTGTTTCAGGATTAGTCACCCAAAGGGTTCCAATCGAGTTAAATCCCAAATATGAATCCAACAGGCCTTTGGCGGTGATAATTTTTAGCCGCAAGTCTGTGGCTGCACCTAGCGCTATATTTATTCTGCCTAAATAATCAAGCTTTATGTTAAGAAGGTCGCTTATATCGACAGATAATATTCCAATAAGGCTGCTTTCATTGATTTCATTTATAAGCGAGTTAAATAATTTAAGTTTTTCGGGAATTAATGACTCAATATATCGTCCCGGGAGCGGATCTTTAGCTTCGAATCCCAATATCTCCGTCACACCGCCTGAGCTGTTCGATTCTCTCATTATTCTTCCGGTTTCAGAAACAATAAAATATTTTTCCTGGCTTTCAACAGCCGACGATGGGATTCCTCCGGTCACCGAAATCAAAACTGTATCGGGAAACCTTTTAGTCAGCCTTACCGAATTGAGCATGTGCAGATTATCAAAAATTCTTTTCTCTATCCCAATAGTATCATATCTTATTAAATTTTTTCCTAGCTCAATATTTGCCAATTCGGTTATTTCAGCGTAACTATACACGCTGTCCCCTTCAACCACAATTTTTTCGATCGGAAACAGCATGGTTAATGACAATGCCAATATCACCGCAAGGGTTATTACCAAAAAAGAAATATAATAAACTATATAGTTTTTTTTATTTTTCCTGCGGCTTTTCATCACATCTCTCGACATCTTATGCCGCTTTAATTTTTTTGAAGTTACAGTTCGCCCATTAATTGCGGCCTGCTCTCTATTTTTAAACCGCTTGTGACTTAAAGCGGATCCGGTCTTTTTTCTCGGTCTTCGAACCGGCCGATTAAATTCCGGCATTATTTCACTTCCTTTTTCTTTTAACGTCTGCAGCGATTGCGCCAAAGCAAATTATAGCATTTTGATAAAACGTTTATGTTTCCAAAGTGCTATAAACGCTACATTGTGCTTATTTACTAATAGAAAGCCTCAAAAAAATTAAGCCAAAAGCTTTAGTTTATGGCTTTTGACGCAGATTTTTTGCAAGGCTTTCAGATAGTTATAAGTACTAAATCCTCTTGATGTCTGCGCCCAAGGCTTTCAGATCGGCTTCCAGATCCGCATATCCCCTGTCTATATGATAAAGGTTAGAAACTTTTGAAACGCCGTCGGCATTAAGGGCGGCTGTCACCAGCGCCGCCCCTCCCCTCAAATCGGTTGAATCAACATCGGCGGCAGAAAGTCTTTTTACTCCCTCCACTATTGCCACGCTGCCTTCTATACTGATTTTTGCGCCCAACCTTAAAAGTTCGCTCACATGCCTGAACCGATTATCAAAAATCGTCTCTACAAACACGGTTGTTCCGTCAAGGGTTGACGCTAAAGCCATCATCATGGGTTGGGTGTCGGTGGGAAACCCGGGATATACCATGGTTCTAAGCGTTCCCGGAGCTTTAAGGTCTTTTCGGGCAGTTAAAAACAGCTTATCGTTATCATACAAATAAACTTTGCATCCAATTTGCTCTAAAATCGGAATAATAGCACTGATATGACGGTAGTTTGTCTTTTTCAGCATAATTTCACCACGAGTTATTGCGGCACAGCACATATAGGTCGCGGCAACAATGCGGTCAGGAATGACCTCGTGTTCGGCACTCAAAAGTTTTGCCGTTCCTTCAATATATATAGTCCCGCTCCCGGCTCCGGTAATTTTTGCCCCACATTTTTTTAAAAACTCTGACAAATCAATTATTTCGGGTTCGCGCGCGGCATTATGAATCTCGGTAATTCCTTTTGCGGTCACGGCCGCAAGAATTATATTCTCGGTTGCGCCCACCGAGGGAAAAGTAAGTGATATGGCCGCTCCCTGTATTCCCTTTTCGGCGCGGCAATCCAAAAACCCATGTTCTTCCTTAATGTCAACCCCCATTTTACGGAGTGCGGCTAGATGCAAATCAATCGGACGCGGACCCAATTCACACCCGCCCGGGAAAGAGAGCTTGCAACGTCCCATTCTCCCGATTATTGCCCCCAAAAAAACGATAGACGATCTCATTTCTTTCATTAAATCGCCCGGGACATCAAAGCTTACAAGTTCTGACGAGTTAATTGAAACGCTGTTTCCGGAACGCGAGCACTTACAGCCGAGACAGCTTAAAATCCTGCAAGCAGCGTCAACATCGCTAAGTCTTGGGCAATTATGTAAAACACATTCTCCGTTACATAGAACAGCTCCGGCAAGAATAGGCAAGGCGCTGTTTTTCGCGCCCTGCAAAGTAACTTCTCCGCCTAAACGTCTGCCGCCGCATATCACAAGTTTTTGTGATTCAGCCGAATTAGCCATATTTATACACCCTTTCAAATAGCACTTTTCTTCATATTATGCTATTTGCGGGTTTTTTGCTAACGGGACTTAATAGTATTACTCCCGCGCCAAACGCTTGACAACTATTAAATGTATTTTTGCCTGCCGTTTTGTGCAGGAGTAATAAATCCTCAGCTCCTAACTAAATTAAGTATCTCATCCATTATTATGTCAGCGGAATTATAAGTATAAAGTCTTGCCGTGTTTTTCTCCATTTCAGCAAGCATGTTTTTATCATCATAAAGTCCTTTTACTGCTGACAGCAAATTTTCCGGCGTAAGGTCCTTGTCCTCTATCAGCCTGCACGCACCTGCTTTTGCCATTGACAGGGCATTGTAATATTGATGATTTTCCGCGGCGCCGGGCCACGGCACTTGTATTGACGCCTTTCCCAGCGCCTTAAGCTCGGTTTGAGTCATGGATCCTGAGCGTGAAATAATCAAATCTGCGGCAGCATAACAAGTATACATGTTATTTATATATTCTTTAAATAAAGTACGGTTTGACTCGAACGGAATTCCTTCGCGCTTTAACAGATCAAAAAAAATATTCTTGCCGTTTTTCCCATAAGCGTGTATGTGGTTGATCTCTCCGGCTTCTTGCTCCCATTTTAAAAGCTTAGCGACACATTCGGTAATTTTATTTGCGCCTAAGCTACCCCCAAACGAAAGTATCGTAAAGCCGGACGGCAGGCCCAAACTTTTAAGCGCTTCGCTTTTTGGTAGAAGTTTCAGATTCTGTCTTACCGGATTTCCGGTAACCACACATTTTTCTTTAGCCGGTATATATTTTATCGCTCCCTCATCGGCAATAAATACCTTATTCGCGACTTTTGACAGCATTTTGGTTGAAATGCCGGGGAGGGAGTTGCTTTCGTGCGCTGCAGTTTTTATCCCCAAAGCCGCTGCCGCTTTAATTGCCGGAGCCGAAACATAGCCGCCCGTGCCTATAACGATATCCGGCATAAAACTCTTGATAAGCTTTTTCGCCTCGCCCTTTGCAACGGTATAATAATACAGCGCCTTAAAGTTATGCGCAATGTTTTTAAGGCTTATCCTCCTTTGCAGCCCCGACATCTTTATTGGGAAAAAACCATATCCCGCCTTTGGAACAAGCAATGACTCCAGGCCGTATGGGGTGCCAAGAAATATGATTTCACTTTTTGGGAAAACAGCTTTTATTTTGTCGGCGATAGCCAGTCCTGGATTAATATGGCCTGCTGTGCCGCCCGCCGCTATTAAAGCTTTAAGTGATTCCATTTTATTCTATCGCCGCCTTTCGTGAAATGTTAAGAACTATCCCCATTTCGATCAACTGCATAAGTAGAGCCGAGCCCCCGTAACTAAAAAAGGGAAGCGAAATGCCAGTATTCGGGACACTGTTTGTGACCACCCCAATATTTAAAAGCGCCTGTATGCCAATCTGCATAGTAATTCCAGCAGCCACTAGCATTCCAAATTTATCCCTAGCCCTGGCGGCAATATAAAATCCCCTACATATAAGCAACAAAAAAAGTAATATTATGACAACCGCCCCGATAAATCCAAGCTCCTCGCAAATAACCGAAAATACAAAGTCGTTATGCGAAGCGGGAAGATATGAATATTTTTGCCGTGAATTTCCTAATCCTAAACCGAACAATCCCCCAGAACCAATGGTTATAAGAGACTGATAGGTCTGATACGTTCCGTCTTGCGGGTCAGCTTCAGGGTTTTGCCAGCTTAGTATACGGCTGTCAAAATAATCGTAACCTATTGACTTAAGCGCTAAAATCCCGACTATACCAAGCGCTATCGCACCGATTATCATTAAGGCCATATATTTTATTTTGCACTCGCTGATAAACATGAGAGCCAATCCCACCGAAAATATGATTATAGTTCCCGACAAATGCGGCTGTATGATAGTAGCGGTACAAGCGATCGCCAAAAATAAGACAAAGGGCATGAACCCTTTTTTAAAGTCGCCGCGCTTTTCATAATTTTTTTCACCTAAATAGGCCAAAAATATTATAACGACTACTTTTAGTATTTCAGAGGGTTGAAAGGTGATGCCCGCAATAGTCAGCCAACGTTCGGATCCCCACTGTGTGACTCCTATTATTTTTACAAGCAGCATAAGACCAAAAGATATTGCCACGGCAATTTTTATTATAACCTTGTTTTGAAGGATATGGTAATCGATAAAAGAAATAAAAAGCATTGCCACAATACCAACGGCAATAAACATTAGTTGACGTCCGGCGTAGTGATAAATGTTGTTATGCTCTCGCAAGGCATAGTCATAGCTCGCTGAAAACATCATAACAAGTCCGAACGCCAGCAGTATTACCACAATCTTGAAAAACGGATAGTCAAACTTAGCGGGCAACGACCACGACTTAGTCTTTTTTACGCTTTTAAACTTAGGCGATTTATCAATGTATATATTTGGACGCACCGCCGCACCGCCGCCCATTGTTGAAATAGAACGAGCGTTTTTTTGTCTGTAATTAGCTCTTTTAGTAAAGTCAGTTGTGTTTCTGCGCGGCGTTCTCTGCGTTATAGCCGCCCGCCTGTTAGCTTCCATGCTTTTTTCAAACCTTTCTTGGCAATTATAGCCTATATAAAATAAGCACGATGGAGATTACCCCGCCCAACGCAGTTATTCCGGCAAATAAAAAGACTATTTTCGGCTCGCTCCAACCGCTCATCTCAAGACTATGGTGTATTGGCGTCATTTTAAAAATGCGTTTGCCATTTCCATAAATTATTTTCGTTATTTTAAAATATGTCGTTTGGATAAGCACGGATATAGCCTCCCAAACGTATATTATCCCGGTCAACACCATCAATACTTCACAATTTGTGCCCAATCCTAAAGCGCATACGAGACCCCCTAAAAACATAGAGCCAGTATCCCCCATAAAAACCTTGGCGGGGTTAAAATTCCAAAACAGAAAGCCCAGACAGCCTCCCGCAGCTGCAGCCGCTAATATTGAAAGCTCGTTATATTTCAAAAGTTGGCAGATTATCATAAATGAGGCGAAATAAGTGAGCGACACTCCGCCGCAAAGCCCGTCTACCCCATCGGTAAAATTAACAGCATTTATCATGTATAATATACCCAAACCCATTATAACATAATAAAAATACCAAAAGTCAAGGCTTCCTAAAAAAGGGAAATATATAGATGTGCCCGTATCTCCCGACAAAATTTTAAGAGTAAAGTACCCGGCAATTATCATGACTTGAAGCATTATCTTTTGAATCGGCTTAAGTCCTTCGTTTTGCTTTTTGCGAACTTTGATGTAATCATCTATAAATCCAACAAACCCGAAGCACAAAGACATGATAAGACCTGACACCGCTTTTTGAATATTAATAGGGCCAACCCCGGAAAAGGATAAAATTCCCTTCTGCCAAAGCAAGGACATCCCGATTAAAAACGCCAATGATATCCCTATAATAAACATTATGCCACCCATAGTGGCGATCCCCTCTTTGTTTCGCTTATGCCAAACAGGACCAATATCAATAATCGTCTGCCCATATTTCATGCGCTTGAGAAGCGGAATAAGCCAAAAACCCAAAACGCCGGTGAAAATTACCGACGTCGTCGCCGTTATCAGGTATATCCAAATATCCATTATCCCCTCCTCAAATTTATAGTGAATCAACTTAAAAATAAGCAAAAATTATTTCCGCAAAGTCTCATGTATTATATATTAGTTTGACTTTTTATTGACTATAAGCCAAACTGATATAACACCGTGCAAGCGCGGTTCGAAGCCATTAGGGACGTTATCGATCATTTGCAAGTATCTCATTTACTATCTTCTTTTCGTCAAATGGCCGATATTCGTTTCCTATTACTTGATATGTCTCGTGTCCTTTTCCGCAAAGGACAACAATATCGTTTTCCTCTGCCTTACTTAGTATAGCTTTTATCGCGCTATAACGATCGGTATAAGTCTCATATTGAGTGATATATTTTTGAACTCCATATAACACCTCGTTGATTATTTTTTGCTCATCCTCAAAACGGGGGTTATCTGAAGTTATCACAAGATAATCCGCTAATTTTGCAGCCGTCTCTCCCATAGCCGGACGTTTTGCGGCGTCTCTCTCTCCCGCCGCCCCAAAAAGACAAAGGATTCTTCCCTTTACAAAGCTTTTTATCCCTGTCAAAAACTTTAACAACGCGTCAGGAGTGTGGGCATAGTCCCGCATAACTGTAAATTTGCCGGTATAGATGATCTCACTGCGCCCGGGGACTCCTTCACATCTTTGCACCGCTTCAACCGCGTTGTTAATGTTTTTCCCTAAAACCGAAACCGCCGCTATTGCGGCAATTGAATTCGCGGCATTAAATCTGCCGGGTAATTTCAGTTTTATCGGAAAGGACTTCTCAAATTGGGCAGAGTTAAGCCAATAAGATATCTCACTATTATGGGATTTTATATTTATAGCGAAATAGTCCGCTGCATCTTCTGTCGAATATGTGCTTATCGGAATTTTAAGCTCGCCACTTATATATTTTACCAACTTTTTGCCATATTTATCATCAATACAGACCACCGCGCTTTTTGCCATATTAAATAACAAACGTTTAGAATTGTAATAATCCTCTATTCCGCTGTGGTAATCAAGATGGTCTTGCGTAAGATTGGTGAAAACGGCGCACTCTAATACTTCATCGCTGAAACGGCTTTGCGCTAACGCTTGCGACGACGCTTCGACAACACAGTATCGCGCGCCGTTATCCACCATTTCACGAAAATAACGATATAAGTCTATAGGATGCGGAGTGGTGAGCATTGACTCGTATATTTTCCCGCAAACATCATAACAAACCGTCCCTATAGATCCGCATTTATAACCCAAATTATTTAGAATAAACTGTATAAATGCCGCCGTTGTGCTTTTTCCGTTTGTCCCCGTTATGGCAATAAGCTTTAAACCTTTGGTTGGGTCGCCGTAAAACCTTTTTGCCAAAAGCGACAAATGTTTTCTAGTGTCCGCTACTATTATCTGATTTGAAAGTCCTAAATCTTTCTCAACTACTATTGCCGAAGCGCCGCTTTTTAACATCTTTTCGGCTGCGCTGTGTCCGTCAAAGTTTTTGCCTTTTATACAGACAAAAATATTTCCTTCTTTATAGTTTCTTGTATCGTCGGTAATTCCAGTTATGACACGATCAGGAATATTTTTAGCTTCCGGACAAATTTCATATAATCTCAACCTTATACCTCCGTCTATTATAGTTAACAGATAAATAGTTGACGATTAACTGATTAATATCCGTCGTCCACAAGTATAAACATTACTTCCACCACAGTCCCGACAGCAACCGAAGTTCCCGGCGCTATACTTTGGATTGTAGCCCTTGCATTTTGGTTTTCAACCGCTCCGCCCGAAAGCGATATGTTGAGACCTGCGTTAGTAATAGCATTATTTGCCTGAGTTATATCCATACCCCTTACATCCGGCACTGTGCCCATAACATAATCCTGCTCGGAAAGATAAGCCACTACCGTTCCTCCGCGAGAGATTTTCTGTCCTGCCTGAGGCACAGTATAAAGCACCTTTCCGCCGTTATCTTCGCCAATAAAGTCCGCTTTAAGGCCTGCCGCATTAAGGGTTGTGGTTGCATTAATAGCGGCTAATCCTTTAAGCTGAGGAACCGCTATATCCTGTGCCGCTTGTTCTTCAGCGGTATATTGAGGATAAATTTCCATATATGTGAGACATTCTTTAAATACCGAAGATACCACCGGTGCGGCTACCGCGCTTCCATAAATTACGCCGCTCATAGGCTCATCAATACACACTAGCATAATGATTTCAGGATCATCCGCCGGAGTAAAAGCGCAAAATGTTGAAACATAGCGCATGTTGGTTGGAGGGTACTCATCCAACTTCTCAGTAGTCCCGCTTTTTCCTCCTATACGATAGCCTGCAATATATGCGTTGGTTCCCCCATTAGTTTTAACAACCTGCTCTAGTATATCCCTCATTTGAGCGGATGTCTCACCGCTTATTACTTGGCGCTTAACCATAGTTTCCGCGCTTTTTATTATATTGCCGTTGTTATCCACCACTTTATCCACAACATATGGAGTCACAAGATACCCTCCGTTTATCGCTGCGGCATAAGCGGTTATCATCTGTATAGGCGTTATTTTGTTAGTCTGACCGAACGAACAGCTCGCCAGTTCAACAACACCCATACGGTCACGCGGCATATAAAGGGATTCAGCTTCACCCGGAAGGTCAATTCCGGTTTTTTCAGTAAATCCAAATGCCTCAAAATAATCGCTGAATTTTTCCCTGCCCAATCTGCTTCCTATATCCATAAAAGCTGGATTGCATGATTTTGTTATCGCCTGCAAAAGATTAAGACTTCCATGTCCGCCGGGATTCCAACAATTGATTTTTTCTCCCCCGACCATCGTATGTCCCGCACAGTAAAAATGCGAATCGAGTGATACAGCCTGCTCTTCAAGTGCGCTAGCGCAGGTAATGACTTTAAATACCGACCCGGGAAAATAAAGCTCGGTCACCGCCTTGTTTTTCCATTGCGTTTCACGGGCAACGCTGCGTAAAGCCTTCATGCGTCCGTCTATTAGCTCCGTTTGCGCGGGGGAAAGTTTGTCTGATTCACTTTGCATAGTAAACCCGTTTGCGACAAGCGTATCGGTAATCAACTGCTCTTTTGCGTCAATCATTTTCTGCTCAAACAGCGGATTAAGTTCACTAGGCTCATTAAGGTTAAAGTTTGGATAGGTGGCCATCGCATAGACAGCTCCGGTTTTAGGGTTCATAATAATTCCGGTGGCTCGATTGTTCACTAAATGCTGTGATACGGTAGTCTCAAGGTTTTTTTCAAGGTAATGCTGCAAAACCTCGTCTATCGTTAAATAAAGACTGTTGCCGTTTTGCGCCGCATAATTCGCTTTATGCTCATATGGCATGGCATTTCCGGTAGCATCGGTTGCTATTTCGATTTTCCCGTTTACTCCCTGTAAATAATCATCATAATACGCCTCAATTCCATAAACCCCTTCGTTGTCATAGTTAGTGAACCCAATTATGTTTGAGGCTAAACTGTCGTTAGGATAATTACGTTTTGCGTTTTCTATGGTATATACGCAATATGTCCCTATCAGCTTTTCTTCTTTAAATTCGTTTATTTTGTCAATTTTCTCTTTTTCTACCTTTGTCTTTACTATCTGAAACTGCAGGCTAGTATCTTTGCAAAGGTCTTTCATCTCGTTATATTCAATATCCAAAATATCTGAAAGCGCGCGGCAGATTTCCTCTTCCTCATCATAAACCGCGTCAGCATCGGGTGGAATTATATTCTTTAGTCCTTCGTTTACCGCCTTCTCATAATCACTTTTCGCTTTGCTCTGCCTTAGCTTTTGATAGTTTTCTTTATTATCTTTTATAACATTAGGCGCAATTATAACATCCCAAACGGTCAAGCTATGAGCCAAAATTTTTCCGTTCGTGTCAAACATGGTCCCTCTGTTAGCGTTAACTATAAAGGCGCTCAACTGCTGACTGTTTGCTTTTGCTTTATAATATTCTGAATTTATAACCGCAGTGCCAAAAAGATTAAAAGTTATATATGCCGCGGCAGCTATTGACATAGTAAAAATCACGCCAAATAACCGATTTCTCATTGAGTTGGTAGGTAACTTAGACAATTAATTACACCCCCTCGTAATATAGTTGCTGATTATTGCCGGTTTACGGCAAAAATGGTATAATGCAAGCAGCGGATAGAGTTCAGAGTTAACCCACTTGGGATTTATTCCCGTCAGAAAGGATACTGCCTCTACCTTTGCGGTGGTCTA
>JAISVH010000018.1 GCA_031271685.1 Eubacterium sp.
AAAGGTATAGGTCATATGTCCGATAACGTCAGTCCAGTTGCTGCCGTCTCTGCTAACCTGATATTTGGTGATTTCTGCGCCGCCATTGCTAGATGGCGCTGTCCAGTTAATCGTAGCCTGGTTCACGCCGCCGGTCGCGGTTGCAGTCTCCGGAATGCCGGGAACTGTAGCAGGAGGAGTAACAGTGCCGCCACCGGCTGCATATTCAATTCCAATATAACCTAAATGCTTTTCGCCGCTAGCACCACGGGAAACTGTGTGAGTCCCTGCGGGTAGCTTAACTGTATATACACCATCTGAAGGTATTGCTATCTCGTCGGCAATGGTGCTTATTTTAAATTTTAAACCTGCATTTCCGGTAGCAAAGGCGAGAGTTAATGTCGCTTCATCTTCAAGAGTGAAAGTGACATCCCCTCTGGAGCTTTCCATTTTCATAGGAGTCGTTATATTTTTCCCACCATAGGTCACAGAAGCTCCGGATTTTGCGCTCGGGCTTCCACCAACTACAAAGAACCCTTCTTTGTCGGTAGAAGTGAATTTTCCGTCGTCACCCATAAAGTAATGCTCTTCAATCATACCCCTAGCTTTATATTCCGGGATACTAAAATCAATTATAGAACTTTGTTTACCGTTGTTTTCAACTATCAACCAGACCTTTGTCGCTGCTGAAGGAACGGCCAACTCAAGCGTCTTTTCACTTGTCGTAACAGCGCCGCCGTTGGTGCCGGCTCTAACAGCCGCCTTATCAGGAGTGGCGTCACTTATTAAATAGTACGCGGTACCCGCAACGCTTGAAGTAAATGTAACCGTCGCAGAGGTTTCGCTAACACGTTTTGCTTCGCCGAGCGTGAGCTTAGGAATGTCCGGGTCTTCCCATTCGGGAATGACAAAGCTAGCCACATTGCTTTGCTTTCCGCTTGCCTCGACTATCACATCCACTCTGGCTTCCGTCGCCGGAAGACCGCTAACGCTTAAAGTCGTCGTGCTCGTCGAAACTGCACCTGCATTAGTGCCCGCCTTTACTGCAGACTTATCTGGTATAGGGTCGCTAACACCATTGACAATATAGTATGCCGTACCCGCAATACTTGAGGTGAGCTTGACTGTACCGGTATTTTGACCAGCACGCGCGGCATCTGCCTTAGAGATTTGCGGAAGACTTGGATCTACCCATTCAGGGATAGTAAAAGACACAACGTTGCTATTAAATCCATTTCCATTGGTGTCTTTATCATTAGAAACTACCACCAAAGCAAAGCTTGTTTCACTTCCGGTAACAGTTAAGTTAACAGTCGCGACACTGCTCTCTCCGACAGTTCCGGAAACAGCTTGGCTGTTGTCAATAATCTGAGCTGCCGTCGGCTTTGCTCCAACATAAGATACAATATAATAAGTTCCGGCTTTGCTTGAAGTAAATTCTAAGCTTGCCGCTTTTTCACCGCTTCTGCTACTTGCGGCGACTTCAACCACCGGCGAACCGACAACTACTCCGCCGGGAACAGCTTCAATTTTTAAACCGCCCAGTTTCGCTTCTTTGCTGCTGTTGGCCGACTGTATTCCATATACGCCGGGCGGAACTTCTACGGGACCCGGTTTATCTTTATCAGCCCAAACTTTGCCATCGCCATCATAGAGTACTGCGCTGTTAGAGCCGGCGCCATCTTTAATGGTGATTTTAGCGGTTCTGTCAAGCCTGAACACCACATTCTCGCTTTTTAAGGTCATTATCTTATCTGCGGTTTTAAAGGCCTTAGCCGGGGTAAACGATACGTTATCCTCAGTTATGACAGTTTTGTCAACAGCCAAAGTGGCCGGCACCACACCAACGCCGCCGTCAGCCGTTAAATCAAACTCATATGGCAAAGTCACAGGTTTTGACGGAATTTTAGACTCCTCAATAATCGGCTTCGATTCCGGAGCGGCCGGAACATCTTTCATAACGCCGCTATATGCCATAACCTCCGCTTTTGCCGTACCCGCGTCCGTAAGGTTAGCTACGTCTGATTTTTTATTTACGCTGTCATAGTAAAAGATGCTAGGATTTGTATCAAAATTAGGATATGTGTTGTTGCTGGATACCTGTTGTTCTCTTGAAGTCGCAAGCGTGGCTGTACTGCCGTTTAAACAGTTGAAAAGCACATCGTTATACGATTTCACAACCGAACCGCTAGTAGTTGAATGAGGGCGGTTAACGGTATTGAACGTATTTGCCTCAGCGAACACGTAAGCATTAGCCCTTGAGTCGATTGTTTGGCTAGACTTAAGGCTTGAGCCGTCATATTCACTCTGGAAATAGTTATTATAAATATGTATGTTTGCCTGCCTGACCAAAGGCGTTCTGGAAATTGCGTTGTTCCACCAGTTGTGATGGAAAGTCATGTGAAACTGCAAATTGTCGTCAGATGCGCCAATAAGGTTAGTTTTTTTGCAGTCCTCAAAATAGTTGTACGAAAGGGTATAATACTGCCCTCTCTTGAAGTCGCAGGAACCATCGCCCTGTGCCTTGTCCGACTCGGTCGGGTTCGCGCAGTACCCGCCGAAGAAGGTATTGTGATGTATCCATACTCTCTCGATTGGAGCGGTTAATTTTCCTCCGGACATTTCGCCCTGTATTCCTACGGCGTCTTCAGGATAATTTTTAAAAGTAAGGTTTCTGATCTCATAGTTTTTACCGCCGTTGGTCTGCTTCGCGGAATGAAATAAGGAGATTCCCCAACCATCAATGACAGTATCGACGCCGACACCTTCAATGGTTAGGTTTTTCGCGTCTTTGATAATGGCCATATAGCCGTTATCACCCTCCGTACCGCCGTTTAAGGTGCTGTTATAGCCGGTCAGCCCATCGTCCGGGGTAAGGGCAACTGTACCTATAAACCTGACTATCAGAGGATGCTGTGATGTGACCGCCTGCATTAAAGCGAGATTGCCGTTTAAAATCCAACCAATGCCCTTGCCATTAGTGGCGCTCTCAAAGCCGGGTATGGTAACGGTATTCTTGGTTGCTTGCGTCACATAAATTATTTTCGCGTTTGCTTTGGGCGTTCCATCGTCGTTATACGCGCCAACGCCTTCGGTGTACTTAAAGTGCGCATACCCGCTACGATCGTGCTTATTCGGCGTTGCGTTAAAAGTGGTAGCAGCAGCGGCCTGCTCACCGCCGCTAGTAACCGGCGCTATTTTAATTGTATACTCTGTTCCACCTTTAAGACCGAGAATATCCACGCGGTTATTTCGCACAAGCGGACTATCGACCGGCAAAAACGCCGAATCATTTTCTGCTGCTAATTTGTAATAAACGTTATAAGATGTTGCTCCTGAAAAAGATTGCCATTCTGCGTAGACGCTTTCGAGCCATCCTCCCGCTTTTATTACCGTTACCTTACCGGTGGCCGCGGAAGGTGGTATGATCGGAAGAGGAACTTCTCCGTCTTTAAGAGAGCTAGCTCCTGACACCGTGATACCGGTAACAGAAGATAAGCATATTAAGGTCGCCAATAAAAAAGCCATGACTTTTCGAGAAAAGAATCGCATATTGAATCACTCCTTTAGAATTGTTGGTATGATTGTCCTAATTTATCGACACGAACAACAATAAATTAGGTAAATTCCATTGATTTTTGAGAGCATTTCATTTGAGGTCATGCGCTTACGAAAACCCGCATTGACAATTGCGTAAAATATGAAATATGATCCTTTTGGCAATATCCTATAACTTTTAAACATTTTTCAGCGTTCAAACATCTGCGGCGGAGCCGCTTTCAGTGTTTTATAATCTTTTAACTTTAAGTTTAATAAATTTAAAGTTAAACGAGGATTGCGCTGTTTACGAACAGCGCCCGCAACGCGCACGTTGCAAAACCCCTTTAACTTAAAAAATAATTAATATTTTTTAAGTTATAATATGTTATAACAAAAAACAAGGCATAAATATAAATTCACTAAAATTTCTTTAGTCGCTTTGTGCGAAAATACCATATTTTTTCCAAATAAGGCTTGTTTTTTAAACAATTCTATGATATAATTATAATATAAAAAAAATAATTTACAAGTACGCAGTATTTTCTTGCAAAGTATCATTACACCAACTTTTTGAATTTGGGGGTTTTATGGCTGTTATGGAAAACAAAGAAATAATTTTAAAAGAAGAAGCAACTTGTCCATTCCGCTATGCCTTTGATATTGTAGGAGGCAAATGGAAACTGCCTATAGTATGCTTGCTAGCCTCAGGAAATCCTGCCAGATATAGCTCTATTAAACGAAGCCTTGGCGACGTGACCAACATGATGTTATCGCAATCGCTCAAGGAACTTGAAGCGGCGGGCATGATACATAGAGAGCAATATAACGAAGTGCCGCCCAGAGTAGAATATATGCTGACTCAAAAAGGAATCAGTCTCTTACCTGTTTTATTTAAATTCGGCGCTTGGGGATCTGAAAACATGCAAAGCAGCACCAAATGTTTTAAGTGTCAGGAATTTTGGTTTCACCCTGATATGGATAATCTTGTGTCTCTTCAAGAACCTGTTGAAAACACATAAAGTCCGGACAGTTTAAACTTATTGTTTGTGCTGAGTTGTTTAAAAAAATTTTATGGGTTTGTCACACTTTATTCATTATATTCTTTTTTTCGGCAAAAATCAACACCAAAAGTTCTCGATTTGTGAATAAAATGTTAATTTTTAGTTAACTTTTTAAAAGAGTATTTTCGGATAAATTTAAAAGTTCCCGTTATAGCAGTTTGGCATATAGTCCATAAAAGGTTAAACTGCTATAACACATAGCAAAGCGCGGTGCGCCGCCATCGGCAGCGAGCGTTTTTATTGGATTCATTGCCATAAAAACCCAATTCGCTATATAACGCTAAAACAACTCACAAACGCCTTTTTTGTGACAATATGCTCCATTAAATCATATAATGCAGACGAGGTTTTATATAATAAAGCAACCATTGCCTCAAGAATTATATTTTAAAGGAGATGATATTATTGTCATTGCCAACAATTCCGGACGTGCGGGTCGTCTATTCTATCGGCGATTCGATATCTCAAATCCTAACTTCTATTGCTATGGAAGAAATAGGATTAAGCCACATAATCAACTCAGAAGGCGAAAAACTGCAATATGTTTTGGGGACTCTATCTGGAGCTAAGGGGCTTAACCCCACTATTCCCGAAATATTAGAGGTGAACGAAAGCGTAAAGGATATGCTTGACACCGTCTCAACAAATCAAATGTTCTTGTTCGCGAAGATGTCTTCAGCGCTTAATGCGTATTTTAAAAACATGAGCGCTTCAAATGACGGCGAAGCATGTCCGAATTGCCCAAACAATCCTTCAAGCGTTGTAATAATGACAAATAAAGGTAAAATTCATGGAAGTTATATTTATCTGCCGCAAGGCGTGGCGGCTGAACTTAGCGCTTTCGTAATAACTAGCGGCGATAAAAAAGTGATTTGGTCGAATACTGATAAGCCCGGGGTTTATTTTTCCTCTAACAATAATAAAGCATTCGTAAAAATCGACGCCGATGCCGCAGTCGGTCCCAGCATTATTATAAAGGCAAGCTCCGCCGCCAACGGCGGCAAATATGATGAGAAAACTGTCATTATTATAAACTCCGGCATTAAGGACGTAGTCATCGGGGGCGATGAAAAACTATACGCAGATTATGGCGACAACACATTTAAGGAAATAAATTCAAACGGCACCGTCACTGAAGACTTAATCTGCGGCGGTATAGACAGAACTCCCGGGACTGAAGACGACCGTGATGACGTTATATTATCTGAAAGCGGAGTTAAATATTTAGGGCCAAACGCCGACAATTCTTTCCAAAAAGCCGGACCGGACGGTTTGTTAGGAACCGAAGACGACCAATTTATACGAAAGATAAATGAAAACGAAAATATAGGACCTTGCAACGAAGCCGAGCATTCGTCTTCCATTAAGGATGTGCCCGATGCCGTGACCGGCAGAATACTCAGCGCAGATAAGGCAGGAGACAACTCGGATTGGGTCGAAATAGCGCAAAACGGAGACTTCTCGCTTATAGTACGCAAAAAATATATTAATATCTCAAGCGCGGTAGATAATTATGATAAACCTGATTTTCAATATACCGTATTTGGCGTCGATAACAAATACGGTAATTCCACAGTCAGGCAAAAAATAAACAAATGGTTTATGAACGAGGCTTCGGGAAACGCCGACAACTTGGACCCGAATGCCGCTCTCCGGCGATTCACGGTTAAAAACACCTCTCTTATGTCTCTCGGCATCGGCACGGCAGGAGAAGAAGGCAAAGAAGACAGCTTCAGCAAACCTTCTGTGGAACTTGCTCCGTCGGGGATTGATGTCGCGTTTGCGTTAAGCTATAGCGAAGCGGCTAATTTCATCTCTAAGGAATATTCGTGGAACGGCGGCAATAATACAAGCGTTGCGGCTGCGTCAAGCAACTTTATGGAACTCCAAATACCGGATAGTAGCTCTGTCTTTGACAGGATTTGGCTGCGCTCGCCCGGAAGCGATGAAAATATGGCATCGGATATTAATCGAAGCGGTAGGGTTTTCCAAACAAAAATTGACGGATCTCTTAATGAATTCTGCCTTGTCTGCCCCGCACTATGGGTGATTTCAACGATATTTGAATAGCTATGTTTTAAAACAGCTCAAACGCGCCTGCCGACGCGTAAAACAAGCGCAACATTAAATTTTATAATCGCGTTCATGTTCATCCATCCTCTGATGTTTGAAAAGGACATACTGATCGGCAAACCTAAAATTGATTTCAACAGACTTGTCGTTATATACATAAACAGATTCTATCAAATCAAGCGCTAAACTTCTCTTTAATTCCGAAGCGCGCTTATTTTTTTTGAATGATTCAAAATAGGCCGGCATATCGCTGGCTGTTTTTACATTATTTGTTATTTCATTTGACAAGCTCTTAATTAGCCTCATTAATTCATTTTGTCTCTTTTCGCATATGTCGCGAATTCTTTTAAATTGCTCTTCGCTAATACTGCCCTTGATTAGATCATAATATAGCCTGTCACAAACCGCTATTTCGTTTTCAAGCTCTTTTTTTGAAAGCGCAATTTTTTCCTCAAAATCATCTATGTCAGTTGATTTTCTGGGGGCATCGCTAATTCGTTGCAATAAAAGCTGTATATCATCTAGCTGCAATATTTGAAAATTAACGGCTTCTAAAACCGCGCTGAATAAAACGTCCTCACGTATAGAGTGAGATTGGCAGAACTGCTTTCCTTTCTCATTGTATGTTCTGCAGGAGTAATATACATTGCCCTTAGAAGACTTTCTTGACATTGCTTTTTTGCATTCGCCGCATTTTAGGATTCCGCCTAAAGGATAGATATTACCCAACGTTCCCGCCCTTACGTTTTGCCCTAATACCCGCTGTGCTCTTTGAAAGGTTTCGTTATCTATAATAGGTTCATGAGTTCCGTCTACTATATACCAATTTTCTTTAGGCCTCTTCCTGGATTTATGCACTTTATAATTTATGACTTCTTCACGGCCTTGAACCATTTTGCCTAAATAAACTTCATTTGTTAAAATACGGCGTACAGAGCTTGAACTCCATAAGCCGTCATTCCCCATGGGATTTTTAAGCTTGATTCCATTTCGATTTTTATATTTTGTCGGGTTGGGGATTTCAAGCGCGTTTAATTTTCTTACAATCGCGCCCAAACTCATTAAATCATCAGAATACCACAAAAAAATCTTTTTTACGATCTCCGCTGCCGCTGGATCTATTATTAAAATGTCGTTGTTATCAGGGCTCTTGTCATATCCAAACGGCGCAAAAGCCCCGATAAACTCTCCTAGTTTACGCTTTAAGTCAAACTTACTTCGAATTTTTATTGATGTGTCATACGCGAACTGTTCATTGGTTATCCCCTGAATTTTAACGCTCAGATTCATAGCTGATTGCGGCAGCAAATAACTGTCTACATACTGCAGCGTAGTGCTGATAAAGCGTATATCATGAAGCGGGAAATATTCTTCAAGATAATAAGTTTGATCGGAAATATTCCTGAACCCGCGAGATAAGTCTGATATTAGCAAACAGTTATACTTTTTTTCTTTCAATAATTCAATCACTTCATTAAATCCTGTTCTTTTAGTGTCTGTTCCTGTTTCACCGTCGTCATATATGACTTTGTGCTTAGCGATATTTTCGCCGAGCGCTTTCATATTTTTAATATATAGTTCAAGCTGTTTAATTTGGTTTTCTACGCTTGCGCTTTTTTCACCTTCGGCCTTACCATGATCTTCATCAGATAATCTGACATATGCGATAATTCTCCACTCTTTTGAATTTTCTAGTTCGTTTTTCATGACTTCCTCCGTCATTCTATTTTTTGGCAATGCCGCACAGCTCTGGCGTGCAAGGCATGCAGTTGGATTTTTCATCAAACTAGGCAATTTTGCCGCGTCTTAAAAACGCATTTAGCGTTTTTAAACTGACCAGCTATAAGTATAGCGGTTTAACTTTTTATTGCCTATTAGTCAAACTGCTATATAGAGCGGCACCGCACAATTCCGGCACTCAAAACACGCAGTCAGATTTTTCGTCAAATTGAATAATTTAGCTGAACATCAGTTGAAGATTAAGACAAAATTAATACAGTTTGATAGAAACATGCAAATGATTCGTGCGCTCGTTAGTTGTGCGGTGCTGCCTTTAATTATAATCTGGTGCACTGTCTGAAATAAGACTGTGCAAATTAAATTTTAGCAATAAAAAATAAGGTGGAATTATGAAATATTGAATCGCGAAAATCACTGCATTTCTTACAAAGGAATACAACATTAAAGAAATTAATATATTGGTTTTGAGCAAAACATAACAATTCAACTTTTTGGTAAGCTTTTTTGTAAAACTAGCTTAGATAACAATAAAATTTATTCTATCAATTATCCAAGGGGGGATAATAAGATGCTTGGCAAATCTTTCGAAACCGATAAGAAAGATTATTTAATACGCCCACGAATCAGCGCCCTGCTAGCCGATGCAGTGAAAAGCCCGCTCACTATTGTTCAAGCGGGGGCGGGCTGCGGAAAAACTCGCGCCGTATTTGAGTTCGCCGATATGTCGGCAATCACCACGGCATGGATGTCTCTTTCTGAATGCGACAATGCCGGCTCACGTTTCTGGACAAAATATACGCAAATGATATCTAAATGGAACGAAGCGTTCGTTGAGCATTGCAGAGATTGCGGATTTCCTGACACGGAGGATAAAATAAACCGTCACCTAACAATGCGCAAACGTTATACGCCTAAACATAAGAGACTGATCGTATTCGATGATATGCACCTGATTAATTGCCCGAATGTGCTTCTCTTTTTAGAACGAGAGCTGCGTACGAATGTTAAAAACACATCCGTAATATTAATCTGTCGCGAAATGCCGGATATTAATCTGGCAGATCTTAGCCTAAAGGGGCTTATCCCAAACATAACCGAAGAAGACCTTAACTTCACCGAAAGCGAGCTAGCACAATACCTTCATCAACAGAGCTTGTCCGTAACAAAACAAAACCAACGCGAAATTTTTGAAGATACAAAGGGTTGGGCGTTCTCGGTCAATCTTGCCGCTCGCTCTTTAATAAAATCGCCTGGCTATAAAGGTTACGTTCGCGACGCAATGAAGAAAAATATATTTAAATTAATGCAAACAGAAGTTTTTAATAACATTTCTGAAAGATTAAGGCGATTTCTTGCTCGGCTCTCACTAATTGATCATCTTTCCGCCGATCTTATTTCCGAATTAGCGGGGCAAAACACTGATCTTATATCTGAAATGCAATGCCAAAACGCCTACATACGTTTTGACCGCTATATCAACGCCTATCAGATCCATCATCTGTTTTTAGACTTTTTACGCTCCAATAAAAATTTACTTACGCAAGAAGAAATAACGGATACTTATATGATTGCCGCCCGATGGTGTTCAATGAACGGCTTCGAAATTGACGCGCTGAACTATTTTGAAAAAGTTAGCGATTATAAGTCCATCGTTGCCGCTTTATCCGCGATGCCCGTTCAAATGCCGTATGACATTGCTCTTTGTGCGGCGGGAATTTTTGAGCGCGCTCCTAATGAACTGGCCGATAAAATTTACTTTTTCGCCGTGATGCATGTTCGGGTCGTTATCCGTTTGGGCCGTTGGCAGAATGCAGTCACATTAATGCAAAGATATGAGTCAAAGTTTCTGCTTCTACCAGAAGACGACCCTTTCCGGAACCGGACGCTTGGCTCTATTTATTACAGTTGGGGAAACATTAGCGCGCTCATGGGCACCATAGTCGATCGTTATGACTTTGACTCGCATTACGCAAAAATGGATGAATGCCTAACTAAATCTCCTCTGGCTTCCGACCAATATTCCGATATGCCCATTGGATTCTGGGCAAGCTTAGCAGGCTCGCCGCGGCAAAACTCACCACAGGAATACATAGAATCGGCGGTCAGATCCGTAAATCATATTTCCCACTGTTGGAACGGCTCAACTTTAGGTCTCGATATATTGTGCCGTGGTGAGCTTCTGTATTATCAGGGAGACATGAAAGCGTCTGAATTGTCTATAACTAACGCTTTAAGGCAAGCGCGGGAAAACAAACTGTTTGAAATCGAATATAAGTCGCTTTTCTATCTGCTTAGACTGGCCCTTTGGCAGGGAAACCTTAAAAAAGCGGATCAAACTATGAAAGATATGGAATCCAGGCTGGATGAAAAAAGCTATTGCCACAGATTTATTAACCTAGACGCCGCATTTGCCTGGTATTTTTGCTCAATTCGTCAGCCGGAAATGATTTCTTCTTGGTTAAAAGAAAAATTTGTGCCTTATAGTCACGCATACTTTGCTGAAAATATGGGTAACCAAATCAAAGCGCGTTATTGTTACTTGACAAGAGAATTTCCGTCTTTACTCGCCTATATCGAAGGTGTAAAAAAGCGGGAAGCGATTTTATACGGTCGTATAGAAATGCTCGCAATAGAGGCTTGCGTATATTTTCAGATGAAAGAAAGAACCGCAGCACTAAATGCTCTAAAAAAAGCTTATGAAACAGCTTCTCCCAATGAAATCATAGCTCCTTTTATAGAACTGGGAAAAGATATGCGTTCACTTGTTTGTACCGCCATACGTGAGAAAGATTGCGGAATCCCTGCCGATTGGCTGGAAATAATAAAGCGCAAATCGACTACATTCGCAAAACATCAATCAATAATGATTGCCGAGTATAAAAGAACTCGCGGGCACAGCAGCAATATAATTTTATCAGAGCGCGAAAAAGAAATTCTGTCTGACCTGTATAATGGGCTTTCTCGCCCTGAAATTTCTGTGAAACACTCATTATCCATAAACACGGTCAATTCCGTGGCCAACAATATTTTTGATAAACTTGGCGCGCACGGCATAGTAGACGTCGTTAGGATAGCGGCTGAAGAAAGGTTAGTATAGTTATATCCGCGTTTATGTCCCCCCCTCCTTAGTCGGCGGATTCCATGCTGACTCCTGTAAAAACACCGGAAGCGGCTCCGCCGCAGATGTTTGAATTATCACTGATTTTTTATAAAGTGTTCAAACAGCACTTCATCTATAGTTTGTTTTCCTATATGGTTTATTTTTATCTTTATTCCATTAGAGCTTATATACATATACGGACTGCCCAAACAATCGATAATAGCCTCAAGACGTCTTGATAATGGGAGAGATAAATCAACGTTTCTTAAACAGCTTATATCATTTAAAAGATTGATATCCATTTCTTTTATGCTAGCTTTTTTAATACTTTCCAAATCATTGCATAACAACATAAATAAAGCCGTTCCTTCATTTTTATATTATATCACTCCTGCACTAAACAGCAGACATTTTTATTTGTCTATTTTACGTCATACCGCGTTAATTTCTCCTCAAACATCAACGGATATTATTGCCGAAATTACCTTGTCTGACGAAAAATATCATTAGTAAAAATTTGACTGCTGTTTAGTGCAGGAGTAATAGATAAGTATAACTATATAATATGAAAACGGCTTATTTATGTTTACTAAAAAATAAAATCACAGTTTGAGCTTTCTAGGCCAAGTTCAAACATCTGCGGCGGCGCCGCTTCCAGTGTTTTAACAAACGCCAACATGGAACCCACCGCCTAAGAGATGGGGGACATAAACGCGGTTATATCAAATTGCGTTTTTTTGTTTTTGTTTTACGCGCCTGCTGCGCCGAAAGGCCGATACAGTAGACCTTCTTGCAAAAAAATCAAACTGCCACATTACGCTTATCACTGATAGAAAGCCTCAAAAATCTGCGCCAAAAGCCATAAATTATAGATTTTGACTTTAATAAGCTTTCTATCAGAGATAAGCATAAAAACTAAAAAAATTATTTTTGAAAGGATGATAATACATGTCAATGCCAACATTCCCCGAGCCTTCTTCAATATTAAACAGCGAAGAGGCGGTTAACGCTATTTTAACATCCATAGCGCTAGAAGAAAGCGCATTAAGTCATATACTAAATGCCGAGGGAGAAAAAATCCAATACGCGCTAAAGCACATAAAGCATGAATGCGATTATGATATGGAATTAATTTTAAAAGTCAACGAAAGTGTAGCCTCAACACTTGAGAATATTAATGATATTCAGCTTGTTTTAATAAATAAATTAAATAAAGTATTAAAGTATGTGCTGCAAAAGCCTGACGGCAAACAAAAATCCGACGACCATATTAATCAGACGACTCACGGTCACCCTCGCAACGATCGATTCTGCATGCGCCGATCACACTTATTACGCAAACCATACGTTTTAAAATCTTTAAATGCAGCAAAATCGGATTTGGAATGCAAATATAACTTATGCACAAATAAATGCGTTTGCTGTGATATAATCGTTTAGCTTTAAAGTTAAAGGACTATATTAATCCTGCCAAAACGCTCATCGGCATATTATCTTTTTATCCTAAACAAAAGCAAAATAGGAAATATCTCTAACCTTCCCAAAAGCATGTCAATACTAAGCACAATTTTTGAAAACCACGAAAAATCCGCATAATTTCCGTTAGGACCAATTTTTCCGAATCCAAAACCCACATTGTTGATACTGGAAATAACCGACGACGCGGCGGTTCCCAAATCGACTTTATCCAAACTCAACAAAAGTAATGAAGCGGCTATTATAAAAAAATATATTATCACATAACCGCTCACTGCCTTAACAATCGGCATATCGGCAGTCTTTCCGCTTATTTTTATTGCGTCGATCAAACGCGGATTAAGCGTATACTTTATTTCTTTCGCGGCAGTTTTAAAAAGTAAAATTATACGATATACCTTAAGTCCGCCTCCAGTTGACCCGGCGCACCCGCCAATAAACATTAAAATCAATATTATACACTGAGAAAATACCGGCCAACTCGTGTAATCCGCCGTTGCTAAGCCTGTCGTCGTTATAGTGGATATAACCTGAAACGATGCGAACCTGAGCGCTTCGCCCAAGCTTTTATAAAGGCTGAAAATATTTATAGTTACGGCAGCAATTGAAACAAAAATTATCCCTAAATAAGCTAAAAATTCTTCATTTTTAAAACACTCAGAAAATTTTCTTATTATTAAAAAGAAAAATAAATTAAAATTTATGCCGAAGAGCAGCATAAACACAGAAATAACCGTTTCATAATACACGCTGTCATAAGCAGCCATACCCAAGTTTAAATGAAAAAATCCACCGGTGCCCGCGGTTGAAAACGAAGTAAGAACACTGTCAAAAAACGGCATGCCGCCGCTAAACAAAAGAACAAATTCTATAAGCGTCAATGTAATGTATATACTATATAGAATTCGTATAGAAAGTCGAGTTTTCGACACCAGTTTGCCCACATTAGGTCCAGTCATTTCCGCGCGAAGTATATAAATACTCTTGCCGTCGCCCTGCGGTAAAATCGCAAGCACAAACACAAGCACACCCATTCCGCCTATCCAATGCGCAAAACTGCGCCAAAAAAGCAAACTTTTGCTTAAACTCTCCACATTATTAAGCAGTGTCGCGCCGGTAGCGGTAAACCCTGATATTGTTTCAAACAAAGCGTCGATTAAATTCGGTATTTTTCCAGAAATATAAAAGGGTAGCGCGCCGCAAAATGACAGGGCAAGCCATACCACCGCCACAATAACAAATCCGTCTCGCTCACGCATATTTTTTTCATCCGGTTTTTTAAAGGTCAAAAAAAAGCCCGACAACCACAACAATAAAGCCGGAACTATATAGCACAGATATTGCCCTTCGTTAAGACAAAACGATATAATAAGCGGAATGCACAGCAAAAATCCCCCTATTTTCATTATCTGTCCGGTCAAAAACGCTATAATTTTATAGTTCATTTTTTAAATCCTAAACCTTAAAAATATCATTTAAATCGTTCATAAATTTATTTGTTGACACTACCACAACGCTGTCATGCAGACACAGACGGTCGCTTCCGTTAGGGATTATATGCTTATTATTTCGTATTATTGACGCTATAATAGAATTTTTATTAAGCTTCAAGTCCTTAATTGGGACATCGACATAATGGGCCTTCTGTCGCACGATAAACTCGATTGCCTCAGCCTTGCCGTCTAACAGCCGATAAAGTGTAAGGATATTGCTCCCTTTAGAATTTTGTCGCGCACGGACGTATTGCAAAATCATGTCGGCAGTGATATTTTTAGGAGATACGACACTTTCAAGCCCAACATTTTCAGCAATATTTACCGCAGAAACACGATTAATTTTTGTAACAACCTTTTTAGTCCCTTTAGATTTTGCGAACAGTGAAGTGATTATATTTTCTTCGTCCATCCCCGTAAGAGTAACGCAAGCATCCACAGCGACTATTCCTTCATCCTCGATAAGCTCATAGTTTCCTCCATCACCGTGGATAATATGAGCTTTGGGGAGCGAATCGCTCAAAAAAATACAGCGCTCCAAGTTTTTCTCAATGATCTTGACCTGCATTCCCATATCCGCGGCGAGCAACTCCGCCAAATAAAAACTTATAGTTCCGCCGCCAATTATCATGACTGATTTGATCCTTCCTTTTTCCGAATCAACTGCATGAAAAAATTTTAACAACTCTGAATGCACTGCTGTAAAGTGTATTTTATCCCCTTTGCGTAATATAAAATCGCCGTTGGGAATATAAACTTCCCCATCTCTTTGAACCGCGCAAATAAGGACTCTTACGCTTATTTTGTTATAAATCTCTTTAAGAGAGACGTCTTCAAGTGCGCTCCCTTTTATGATTTTAAATTCAACCATATCAATAAGTCCTCTGCCAAAGGTCTCAATGTCAATAGCCGACGGATATTTTAAAAGACGGGATATTTCGCGCGCCGCCTGATATTCGGGATTTACCATCATGCTAAGTCCAAGCTCTTCTCTCATAAAAACAAGCTGTTCAGCATATGAGGGATTCCGCACTCTCGCTATACAATGCCGTGCTTTCATTTTGCGCGCAATAAGGCAACATAAAACATTACGCTCATCAGAATCAGTAGTGGCGATAATGATATCGCACGATGCCACTTTAGCTTTTTCCAGAACATCACAACAGGCTCCATCGCCGCAAAGGCCCATAACGTCATGATTCCCGACCACCTCTTCAATCACCTTATTATTTATATCGACCACAACAATATTGTGACTCTCTAAACTCAACAGTCTGACAAGTTCCGTGCCCACCTTGCCGCCGCCCACTATAATAATGTTCATTTTAAATTAATTCCTTTTTTACTTAAACTACAATTAATTAACTATAAAACACCAACTATAAACTCTATCTTTTGATTTGATCTAAAGATGTTTTCTATCAAGAATGAACGCCATATTTCAAACATCTGCGGCGGATCCGCTTCCAGTGTTTTAACAAGCGTCAGCGGGGAATTTAAAATCACCCGCCGCCTAAGAGACGGGGGACATGAACGCGGTTATAGTTAAGGCAATACCGCATAGTTCTGGCGTGCAAAGCACACAGTAGGTTTTTCATAAAACTAGGCAATTTTGCCGCTTTTAAGGGGACTTTTTCAAAAGTCCCCTTAGTTATTTCCAATGTCCTTTATCAATTTACAGCGATGATCCTGAAGAATCCGCAGAAACACTTCTGCCAACTGTTACCGTAAGCTTTGTTTTTTTCCCGCTTTGATCGTTTTGGATAATCAAACTTGCTTTTGTGTTCTTATTATTTTTTTGTTTAATTCCGCTTATCCAAACGCCGTTATCGAAATCTGATTTTGTCAGCTCCTTGAGTGTGTTCGATGTCGCTCCGCTTGAGGTTTTGGAGATACCAATATATTCCGTTGATTTTTCTTCCACAGAAATATTATACGTGCAATTCTCATCGGCGGCGATTTTAACAGATTTTTTTACAGAAGAGTAACCAACGGGATAAATCACAATCCTGTCGTTCAATTCAACCTCGACAGCTTTCAGCTTGGATGTTTCACCCCCGTTGGCAGAAGTTTTAAACTCAATAACACGGGAGGATTCTCTAACGTTTATCATAACCTCTGCGGCAAAACCGCCTGCTTTTGCTTTTTTGTCAATTCCGGCATAAGCCACGGCATAAAAACTACCCGGCTTTTTCCCCGCCGTTACCTTTCCTTTCGAAATTTTGGCTATATCTTTTGTCCCCGTATCGCTTTTAAGTTTATATTTTTCAAACTTTACTTGTCCTCCGCTTGTTCTCCCCGCCCACTGAGTTGTTTTATTTTTGGTGACGTTATAAAAGCCGTCGTCATACATGAATAAATTAAGCTGAACCGATTTATTGTCAATCACCGCGCCATTTGCGCGTTTTATCTTGCCACCGCCTATCCAAACATCTAACCCACCGTCAGACGACTTGACGTAAGCAGCCGCTCTGTTCGGCGCTTCCGACCAAATTTCGTATCCGCGGGTTAAGTCATCTCCGCCATAATCACTGTCAAGATCATAAGTGGTGAGCCTGACATATTTGAATGTGCGGGTAAAATCTGAAGTGTCAATAAACGTTCCGCTATTTGATGTTGCATTGCCGCCGTCAAAATCCATGCTTGTTTGGTAATTAAATTTGCCTGCAACAGTGCCGCCGTCAATTGCATGCATATAGCCCTTGGCAATCACCTCGCCGCCATTAATTTTCAAAGTTCTGCAGCTCAAGCCTCGCCCGTTGCTGATATCAATATTTGAAGCGACGACCCTCCCGCTATTCACAGTAATGTCACGACCTGAAATAGCGGAATAAAGAGATTGATATGACGTGACGATAAGTTCGCCAGAACCTCCTATTACAAGAGAACTGTTCGCTCCGGAAGTTATAACAGGCTGTCGGTTCCCGATTACAGTTTTAGTAAAATAATTACTGCCTATAAGTGTCATATTTACTTCACAGTTGGCGAGCGCGAACAGAATTGTCATGGGTTCATTGGAGGAAATGTTTACATTATTTAAAGTTATGTTCACCGTATCCGTTACAGCTTGGTTGATTGCTATATAACTGCTTGTCGTGTTCACTGCGACGGTTCCCGTAATAATATAGTCGCCGCCTTGAGATATATTTATTGGGCCATCGCTTACATCATATGTCGTTACGGCCGATACAGTTGACTTAATCTGCGGAAGAACGGCCGTAACAAACGAAATAGTCAGAATAACACCAATTAATTTTTTCATAATATACCCACCTTGCATTTCCTCACCTATTAAACCGCAACGAAACGCTTGTTTTTCGGCGATTTAATAGGTCGCATCTGTTTCGGTTGTCTGCCGCAGACAGACGAGAAACAGGCGATTTTGAACAGCAAAACTAATCAAACGGCTTTGCCGCAGATGTTTGACCTTAAAAAACTTACCCTCACGTTTATACATAATACATTGTAGCATATTTCACATATTTTGTCAATATTCTGTAAAAAAATCAACATAAATTTAAAAAATTACCAATTTATACAGTTTGACCTTTTATTGCATATTATAGCGTATTCATAAAAACAGCAATGCCCATATTTTTTTTAATTTTCGATCTTAATTGGCCTCCTTAAAATCATGAAAACAAAACCTGCAATCAATAAAAGCGCGACGGCTGTTCCAACGCCAAAAACCCCTACGGAAATAAGCTCGCCAAGTTGATATACGCATAACGATACTATATATGCGAAACCGCACTGATATCCGACAGCTATCCAAAACCATCCGGCATTATTCATCTCTCTCCTGATTGCGCCCATAGCAGCAAAACAGGGAGCGCATAGAAGATTGAACAGCAAAAACGAATACGCCGAAATCATCGAAAAGTCAACCGAAAGTGCACCCCAAATTTGGTTTCCGTTTTCAGAAACTTCAGAAAATCCGAACAAAATACCCAATGTGCTCACAACATTTTCCTTTGCGATCAATCCGGTCAGGGCAGCGATCGATGCTTGCCATCCGCCCCAACCCAAGGGGGCGAACAACGGCGCAATAAATGACCCTAACCTTGCCAAAATGCTGTCTGTCATGTCTACCATTCCAAAACCGTTTTCATCAAAGCCGAAATTAGAAGAAACCCATATAAAAATAGTACCCAATAAAACGACCGTGCCCGCTTTTTTAATAAACGACCAACCGCGCTCCCACGTACTCCTCACAACATTTTTAAATGTAGGAATATGATAAGCAGGTAGCTCCATAACAAACGGAGAGGTCTCGTTTGAAAACAGCTTTGTCTTTTTTAAGATTACACCGGAACAGATAATCGCCGCAATGCCAACAAAATACGCGCTCGGCGCGACCCATGCTGCCCCGCCGAACAACGCGCCGGCAATCAACGCGATAATAGGCAACTTTGCAGAACAGGGAATAAAAGTTGTAGTCATTATAGTTATCTTGCGGTCACGATCGTTTTCTATAGTACGTGACGCCATAATGCCCGGAACTCCGCATCCGGTGCCGATAAGGATGGGAATGAATGATTTGCCCGAAAGCCCAAAGCGGCGAAAAACCCTATCCATAATGAATGATATGCGCGCCATATAGCCGCATCCCTCCAAAAACGCCAAAAATATAAAAAGAATAATCATCTGTGGAACAAAACCCAACACTGCACCGACTCCAGAAAGAACACCGTCAAGTATAAGACTTTTTAGCCACTCCGCACAATTGACAAATTCAAGTACCCCCCCCAATAAAGCTGGAACTCCCGGTATCCACATCCCGAAAAAGCTCCACCCTTCACCGAAAAGACCATCGTTTGCCCAATCAGTTGCCGCCGCTCCAACAGTGCTTACCGAAATAAAATAAACAATAAACATAATCAACGCGAAAATAGGAAGAGCCAACCAACGGTTAGTTACTATTTTGTCGATTTTATCCGAAACCGATTGACTGCCTATAGATTTAATTTTAATACAATCTTTAATAATCGAATCTATATATTTATAACGTTCCGCTGTAATAATGCTTTCGCCATCGTCTTCTAAAGCTGCCTCACGCCGCTTTATGTCATCATCTATATGAGATATTTGATCAGCGGTGAGTTGTAGGACTTCGGTTATTAATTTATCACGTTCAAACAGCTTAACGGCAAAAAAACGCTGCTGCTCCTGCGGAAGGCCGTGAAGCACAGCTTCTTCAATATGAGCCAATGTGTGCTCTACTCCGCCGGAAAAACAATGAAGAGGAACCGTTTTTGCTCCGCTTACAGCATCAATTGCGACTTCCGCCGCTTGCGTTATTCCTTGGCCTTTTAACGCCGAAATTTCAACTACCTTACACCCAAGCTCTTTGGCCAGTCGTGAGGTATTGATGTAGCCGCCATTTTTTAAAACCACATCCATCATATTTATTGCTACAACCACGGGGACGCCAAGCTCAGTAAGCTGAGTAGTCAAAAACAGGCTCCTCTCTAAACTGGTTCCGTCAATTATATTAAGTATGGCATCAGGTCGCTCATTTATTAAAAAGTTTCGCGCTATTACCTCTTCCGGAGTGTAGGGCGAAAGTGAATAGATTCCCGGCAAATCGACAACCGTCACATCTTTTTGCCCTTTAATCTTTCCTTCTTTTTTTTCAACGGTAACACCTGGCCAGTTTCCGACAAACTGGTTTGAACCCGTCAATTCATTAAAAAGTGTTGTCTTGCCGCAGTTTGGGTTGCCCACAAGCGCTATTTTAGTTGACATATAAATTTCCTTCCTTCTCTTCCACCTCTATCAAACCGGCATCTGCTTTTCGCAAAGAAAGCTCATAGCTGCGAACGTTAATTTCCATCGGATCACCAAGCGGAGCAACTTTTCTAACATATATTTCCACGCCTTTTGTAATCCCCATCTCCATGATCCGACGTTTAACCGGTCCCTCGCCGCCAATTTTTATAACCTTTGCTATACCTCCCGGCTTTATATCTTTTAACGTTTGCATATAATACTCCTTATTTATTTATTTTATAACCGATCAGCGCTTTACGGTTAGCATTGACTAACTCATTATATAGGTTAGCATAAACTAACCGATTTGTCAAGAGGATATGTTTTTATTTTTTGTAATTCGCACAAAAAAATAATTTAAATTTTCCTAAAAATTTATTAAATATTCGACATCAAATGACATATTTTATGCGAATTCAACAATAAAAGTTCTTGAAAATTAGTGTTTTTTATGGTATTATATTCCTATATTAAAATTTAAAAATTTCAGGAGGTTAAAATGACGCAAAAGGTAAAAGTTTTAATTGGGGACGACACTATTGAGCAAGGTTTGACCTGGGCGGGAGTATTCAAGGCAAGAGGAATGTACGCGGTAACAAGACCAAAACAAGGGAAAGTTATTTTGGATTCAGTACTGTCAGACGCGCCGGACGTTCTGATAGTCGAAGCAAAAATGCCCGAACTTGACGCTGTATCGCTTCTCAACGAGCTCTCTAGACTGAAATCGAATAGCAATGAGCCAGGGTCCGGGGGACTGCCCGTGCCGTCGCCAATGGTAATAGTGATATCTAACTATGATTCGGCTCATCTTGAACGGGAAATAATGAGCGCCGGGGCAAAATATTATATGGTAAAGCCGTTTGAACCGAAAACGCTTGCCGAGCGAGTTCAAAACATTCTGGTATCCGGTCAGGGGATAAAAGACGTTACATACAATGTGCACCACGACCTGCCGGACGACTTAGAATATTTGGTTACTGACATAATACACCAAATAGGCATACCTGCACATATTAAAGGTTATCACTATCTACGCAGCGCGATTATTTTATGCGTTGAAGACACCGAAATGATGAACAGCATAACTAAGTTGTTGTATCCTGAAGTAGCGGACAAGTATTCAACTACACCATCGCGGGTGGAACGCGCGATAAGACATGCAATCGAGATAGCGTGGGACAGAGGCGACGTAGAGACGCTCAACGGATTTTTCGGATATACGATACATACCGGGCGCGGCAAGCCCACCAATTCAGAGTTTATTGCGCTTATTTCAGATAAAATAAGGCTTAGGCTTAAGGGAAAGAGTTATACGGTGTAAATATATAGCAAATTGCGTTTTTATGGGATTTATTCTCATAAAAACGCAATTTGCTATATTATTCGTTTTTTAGACAAACTTTAAAATGCCCCTCTATACCCGCATTTAACTTTAAATTTACTAAATTTAAAGTTAAATAATTACAAAACACCGGAAGCGGCTCTGCCGCAAATATTTGAATTCATTTAAACTCCACCACTGTGACCCCGGTCTCCCCTTCGCCATAAACGCCGAGGCGATAGCTTTTTACCTGTTTGTGCCCTCTTAAAAGCTGATGAACAGCCGCCCTAAGCACTCCGGCACCTTTCCCGTGAATTATGGTAACCAAATGGAGCCCGGATAAAATACTCGAATCCAAAAACTTATCCACTTCTAATAAAGCCTCGTCAGCACTCCTGCCCCGTATGTCAAGCTCCATTGACGAAGTTTTCTCCACACTGCTTTCCACCGTAAATTTTGACATCGGTTTATAGTTGAATTTCGTATCGTCTGTTTCTAAAACTAGCTCTAAATTTTTAACATTGGTTTTGGTTTTCATAATGCCGACCTGCACAAGGCAGTTTCCCTGCTTATCCGGTTCTTTTACTACTGTTCCTTTTTTTTCTATGTCGGTCAAAAACACGGTGTCATAAAGCTTTATAGAGCGCGGAAGCTTATACTCCCGCTTTTTCTCATCCACCGGATTCGCTATATCGTGAATTTCATCAAGCTGTTTATTAAAAGCCGATCGGCTCATCCTTACCCTTTCGGAGAAATCCGACTTGTCCTTTTCGGATTTCAACGCTTCAAGCTCTTCTAGCAGTTTGTCGGCTCTGAATCTGACTTCATTTATAATGCCGAGAGAACGGTTCCGAGCGTTTTGCAGTTCGCGTTCCTTATTCTTTTCAAGCGTATCGTAATGTTTTTGCAGTTCTTCTCGCAGCTTTGCCGATTCCCTTTGATTGCCCAACGCTTCAGATCTCAATTTTTCAAGCTCCTGACGAGCGGCTTCAAGCTCCTCGATAATATTTTCAAACCGCTTGTTTTCCCCAGTTATCAGTTCACCGGCGCTATCAATGATTTTATCGCTTAACCCCAAGCGTTTTGCGATAGCGAAAGCGTTTGACTTGCCCGGCACGCCAACAATGAGATTATAGGTCGGTTTTAACGTATTAACGTCAAATTCGCAAGCGGCATTTTCAACTCCTTCGGTTCCTATGGCGTAAAGCTTTACCTCCTGATAATGCGTAGTGGCCATCAGCAGGCATCCCTTTCCCTTAATCTCGTCAATAATAGAAACCGCTAGCGCAGCGCCCTCTACCGGATCGGTGCCCGAACCCAACTCATCAAGTAAAACCAAAGTATTTTTATCCGCAACGGATATTATTTTTATTATATTATTCATATGCGATGAAAATGTAGACAAGCTTTGCTCGATACTTTGCTCATCTCCCAAGTCAGCTAGCACTTTTGAGAATATTCCCATTTTACTGCCGCTTTTGACAGGGATCATAAGTCCGCATTGCGCCATCAATATTAAAAGCCCCGCCGTTTTCAAAGCGACTGTTTTTCCACCGGTATTGGGACCGGTAACCACCATTGAACTATATTTTTCACCCAATGATATGCTCACCGGCACTGCTTTTTCTTTATCTATCAAGGGGTGTCTCGCTTTTTTAAAATCAATAAGCTGCATGTCAACTATCTCGGGTATCGTCCCCCTCATTTTCGCTCCTAGCAAAGCTTTTGAAAAATATAGCTCCAACTCAGTCATTGCGCCTAAGCTTATAAGCAATCTCTCAGAAAAATCGCCGACCCGCGCCGATAGCTCACGCATAATCCTCTCAACTTCTTCTTGCTCCCGCGATTTTAGCACTCTTATTTCATTATTGGCTTCCACCACTGCCATCGGCTCAATAAAAAGTGTAGCGCCGCTTTGCGACACATCGTGAACCAATCCGCTTATCTCTCCCTTATATTCCTGCTTAACCGGAACCACATACCTTCCATCGCGCATGGTGACAAGCGATTCCTGCAAAAATTTTTGTTTTGAAGCGCTTTTTGTAATCCTTTCAAGTTCCTCACGCACCAAACTGCTTTTCCTGATTATTGCTCTTCTGATTCTTGAGAGATCTTGACTTGCGTTGTCTGAAAGCTCTTCCTCAGAAATTATGGAAATTTCTAAATCCTGCGCCAACGATTTATTTGGAGTGAGCAGCTCAAAATATTGGCTTAAACTGTTTTCAATCCCCTGGCACTGCCCATACCAACCGATAAGTCCGCTTATTCCGCGCAATGCCGCCAAAACATCTAAAAGTTCGCGAAGCGACAGCCCGGAGCCGCTGCCGGCACGTTTCGCTATATCAACGATATTAACGATATTATAAAATCGAGGCGTTCCGTACTTTGACGACAATTTAAATGCATCGTCAGTTTTTTTCAATTCCTCTATTATTTTATCACGCGAAGTAAATGGTTCTGTTCCAAATATTTTTTCACGACAGGCAATGCTTATCGCTTCGTTCGCCAACATTTTTAGAATTTTATCAAGCTCTAATTTTTTAAGGTTGTTGTCCATTCAATATTCCTTTAAAATATTCCAAAGTTTTAAAGCTTTTGTCTATATGCAACAAAAGATATTTTTCAGTTATTTCTGACAGCTCTCCGATATATTTTTCATTTATATTAAATTTATAAACTTTCTTAAGAACGGAATAAATTATATGTCTCAGGGTATAAACCATGGTTTTATCCATTATAAAAACTGTATAAGAATATAATTCTCGGTCATTGAAGCAGTCGGCACAATATATATTCCCGCTTTCAGGTAAAAAATACTGGATATCCGCTTCATAACAGGCGCAAGCCTCACATGCCCTTAAATCCGGCATAAATCCAACCATAGACGAAAGCTTAAGTTCAAAAACCGCCTTGATTTGTTTAAGCGGTATTTTTTTTTGCTCAAGCTCATAAAGGGTTATCAGCAAAAGGTCTAAAACGCTTTCTCCGTGTGGAGAATATGATTTTACTTCTAGATGTTCCGGGTTGGTATATTTTACCGCTTCAGCGAAATACACAGCAAGCGACAATGCAAATATGTCGCCGGACAGACGGTGAAAATTATATTTTGGACAGCTGCTGTTTATCGTGCACCGCCCACCAGACACACTAAGGCAAAAACCGGAATAAGAAAAAAGTGAAGTCGAGCCGGCATTTTTTGAAGTTATTTTTTTGACCGAATGGGCAAAAACTTCAATAACACCGTATTCCGCGGTCAGAACATCAAGATACCGGTTACAGTCGCCAGATTCCCGATGACCTATCACCAGTCCGTCTACTGTAATCAACATGACTTATCTCCATTTTCAAAATCCATGCTTCTATTCAGAATTTAACCCCAAATCTAAAATTATAGATTCTCTGTTGCGCCAATCCTCTTTTATCTTGACCCATAAGGTCATATGAACTTTACAGCCAAAATAATCTTCTAATTCTTCTCTTGCACGCGAGCCTATTAATTTTAGGACACCGCCATGCTTACCGATTATTATCCCTTTATGCGAAGCTTTTTCACAAATTATAACAACACCTAAATCAATAATCTGTTTTCCTTTATTTGTAAGGCCTTTATCCATGCTTTCTATCTCAACGGCGATACCGTGCGGGATCTCTTCGTGCAAAACATAAAGCAGCTTTTCACGAACTATCTCAGACAGCCAAAATCTCTCAGACTGATTGGTAGACATGTCTTCGCTAAAAAAGAATTCATCAGATGAAACAGAATATTTTGCCAATATCGGCCATATCGATTCTAAATTTTCTTTTTTTTTCACGCTTATCGGGATTATTTCAGAAAATTCAAAAAAATCTTTATATTCGTCTATTGTCTTTAAAATCAGGGTCTTATCCCTTACCAAATCCGTTTTATTAATAAGCAGCATTACATTTTTCCCTGAGAATCCCGCGATAAGTTCTTGCTCAATCTGCGAAATTTTTCTGTTTGCTTCGACTAAGAACAATATTGCGTCAACATCAGAATTGCTTGACCTTATCGTTTTTATCATATGTTCGGATAATCGGTTGTGAGCCCTGTGCATCCCAGGAGTATCAACAAAAACATATTGGTGGCAGCCTTTTGTTATCACCCCTTTTATACCGGTGCGAGTAGTTTGGGGCTTATCGCTGACTATAGCTATTTTCTCACCTATGAGAGCGTTTAAAAGCGATGATTTACCAACATTCGCCCTGCCGGTAATAGAAACAAAAACACTATTTTTCCCCATTCTTACCCTCTTTAAAAAAAATTATAAATAATCCTAAAATAATTACGAATGCCGCCGCAACAATCAGCTCCAAAATATCCGTCTTAAACTTTTCTATTATAGTGCTGAACACATTCAAATCCCAAAACAGCATAATGCCGCCCCAAACCGAAAGGGCGGCGACCACCATTACAGCACCAGCAGCTATATCCTTAGCTATTTTTGCCTTTTCATGATACTCAGGCGATAATATATCAACTACATATTCAACGGCTGTATTTACCATTTCCAATGCAATGACCAATCCGCAAAACACTACCAACAGCACATACCTCTGACTTGTCAGTCCATAAAACCTTGCAAAATAAAACACCATAATCATAACGGAAATATGTATGCGCATATTCTTTTCGGTTTTGACCGCTTTTCTAATACCGGCCAACGCATGTATAAAACTTTTCATATTTTCACCTCAAGGCCTAGCCCATTTAAAATTTCCGTTTGCTTTTTACGCATAATCTTTTCGTCTTTATCCTTTAAGTGATCATATCCCAGCAAATGCAATGTAGAATGTATCATTAAAAAAGCCATTTCCCGCTCGATCGAATGCCCATATTCTTTCGCCTGTTCCACTGCTTTTTCGACACTTATAACAACATCGCCAAGCATAAAATAGCCGGTTTCAATATTGTGTCCGCCCATTGGAAATGAGAGCACATCAGTGATTTTATCAATTCCCCTAAAATTTTTATTATAATCTTTAATTTTTTTATTGTCTATTAACAACACAGATATTTCAACATTTTCAACAAAGTTTTCAACAGTCAAAGTGTAAATAACCCATTTTTTAAGCTTTTTTTTAATTTGTATTGTATTTAAAATGTTTTTATCTCTAATTTCGTTTCTTAACAAAAGCTTTACCTTCAATTTGATTCTTCCTTTTCTCATAAGCCTTTACGATATCCTGAACTAGCTTATGCCTTACAACGTCACGTTCCGTAAAACGGCAAATTTCTATATCTTCAATATTTTTTAACACAGATATAGCTTCTACCAAACCCGATCGCTTGTCCACCAAATCTATTTGAGTGATATCGCCGGTTATCACCATTTTGCTGCCGAACCCCAATCGTGTAAGAAACATTTTCATTTGCTCCGGAGTAGAATTTTGAGCTTCATCTAAAATAATAAAGCTATCATCTAGCGTCCGTCCGCGCATATAAGCAAGCGGGGCAACCTCGATCACCCCCCGGTCTATATTTTTCTGAAAACTTTCAGAACCCATCATATCAAACAGCGCATCATAGAGCGGTCTTAAATACGGGTCAACTTTATTTTGCAGATCTCCCGGCAAAAATCCTAGCTTTTCGCCGGCCTCAACCGCAGGGCGAGTTAGTATTATCCTCTGGATTTCTTTCGCTTTAAAAGCCCTGACGGCCAGCGCAACCGCAAGATAGGTTTTTCCTGTTCCGGCGGGACCGACGCCAAACGTAATGGTAGTTTTTTTAATGCTGTCAACATATTTTTTTTGTCCGATCGTTTTAGGTTTTATCGGCTTACCGCTGAACGAAACATATATGCAATCGCTTGACAGGCCCTCGACGCTTTCAAGTCCGCCCCTATCTCCGCCGACAATCTCAGCTATTATATATCGCGTTTCCTCAGGCGTAACCGATTTATTGTTTTCAGCTATCGTTTCCAATCCTTTTAAAACAGCCGCTGCCTGCTCGACTTGCAACTCGTTGCCCGAAATTTTTATGGCGGTGTCACGAGCTATCACACTTACCGAAAGAGATTTACAGATAATATTAAGATTAGAGTCAAGTTGTCCAAACACTGCACCTATATTTTCTATGCTTTTAAATTCTATTATCCTTTCGGTCATTTTTTATCTCCCAATTTGTGACATTTTCAAGTTAATTTACTATAATTAAGGCAATGCCGCACTGCTCCGGCGTGCAAAACACGCAGTCGAATTTTTCGTCAAACTAGGCAATTTTGCCGCGAATATCTGTTGATATTTAAGACAAAATTAACGAAGTTTGGCGAAAAATTCGCAAATGATTTGTGCGTCAAGCCGTTAAGCGTGAGTTATGCGTCGTTACCTTAACTATATGTTGAATATTATAACATAAATCTGTTCTAAGCGCAAGCAAAAAATACGGCAATGTATTTTTTAAAGCAATCCGCATATAATAAGCTAAAATCTTTTTCAAACATCTGAGGCAAAGCCGCTTCCGGTTTTTTAACAATCGTTATAGTAAATTAACTTGAAAACAAGCAAAAATAATTTCCACAAAACCGCCTGTTATTTTGCAGTAAATCCTCTGCCTAAGAGACGGAGGACATAAACGAGGTTATAGTGTGAAAATATAGGGAGAAAGATTATGTTTTTGGTGATTTTATCGCTGCTTTCGGCTTTTTCAGCGCTTATACTGCTAGCGTGCATCTTACAAAGCGGAGATGCGGATAGGCGCTCATCCGAACTAAAAAGAAAATGACCCCTATAAACACTGCGGCTTCGCTGCAGTGCGCCAATTTCATCGGCTAACGTAAACATATAATTCACTTCCATGTTTACGCAATTTGCCATATAGAGGTCGGATGCCAATCTTATCTAAAAACCTTGCCTAAAATATGTGTCAAAAGCTTTAGTTTATGGCTTTTGGCACATATTTTAGGCAAGGTTTTTAGATAAGATAAGAATGATTATTTCAAACATCTGCGGCGGAGCCGCTTCCAGTGTTTTATTCTGGTTTAACTTTTAATTTAAATGACTATAGCAAGCGCCAGCTTGGGATAATTGCCAACCGCCTAAGAGTTAGGGACATAAATGCGATTATATTGCCGCAATAACAGTCAGCGCCGGGTGCAGCTGCAAAATCGAAGCCGGAATTTTAGGAGTGATCGGACCAAATATTGCCCTTTTTAAAATTTCCGCTTTATCCTGTCCATTAACAATAAGCAATATGCGTTTTGCCGCCATTATCGCGCCCATTCCCAAAGTTATCGCTTTTTTAGGGACTTCGTCTCGCGAGTTAAAAAACCGAGTATTTGCGTCGATAGTCTCGTCAGTCAAATCCACGCAATGGGTGCTCTTTATAAAAATATCGCTTGGCTCGTTAAATCCTATATGTCCATTATGCCCCAAACCCAAAAGCTGAAGGTCAATACCTCCAAATTCCTCTATCAAACAGTCATAACGCTCGCATTCTGAGATAATATCCGTGGCTAATCCATTAGGAACATTTGTTTTTGCTTTATCAATGTTAATTCTGTCAAACAGATGCTTATCCATAAAATAACGATAACTTTGATCATTGGCCGGGTCAAGGCCGACATACTCATCAAGATTCACAGATTTTATCGATCTAAAATCAAGCCTCCCATTTTTATGCAGCTCACATAGCCGCTCATAAGCTCCAATAGGAGTCGAGCCGGTAGCCAATCCTAAAACGCTGTTCGGAAACATAACAATCTGTGCAGAGATAATATCTGCCGCTCTATTGCTAAGAGTCTCATAATTTTTTGCATTTATATAAGTCATAAACCCACCGCCTATCTTATTATTTATCTTTGGAAAAGCAAACATATTTCTAAGTTTGCCTCTTTTTAAAAAATCCTTAAAAACTTTTAATTATATGAAAAACCATCAATATTTATACTTATCAGAAAAATCGAATGTTGAAAAATAATCTTCAGGCGTTTCGGCGCGGCGTATTAGTTTGTGACTTCCATCCGTGCACAAAAGGACTTCGGCCGAGCGAAGCTTTCCGTTGTAATTATAACCCATCGAAAAACCATGCGCGCCGGTATCATGTATATAGACTAAATCCCCCATATCAATTTTAGGGAGCATGCGGTCAACCGCAAACTTATCATTGTTTTCACAAAGACCTCCGGTTATGTCATATTTATATACAGGGGGCTCTTTTTCCTTGCCCATGACCGTTATGTGGTGATATGCTCCATATATTGCCGGGCGCATTAAATTCGCCGCACATGCATCCAGACCGATATATTCTTTATAAATATGCTTTTCACGGATTGCGGTGGCTATAAGCGCGCCATAAGGAGCTAAAACGAACCTTCCTAGCTCGGTGAAAATCGCAACGTCATCCATCCCCGCAGGCTTCAATATTTCGTAATATGCCTTTTTAACACGACTTCCTATTTCCATAATGTCATTCGTCTGCTCATTGGGCCGGTACGGGATCCCAACACCACCGGAAAGGTTGATAAAACTTAAAGATATTCCGGTTTTTTCTTTTATTTCAACCGCCGTCTTAAACATTATTTCGGCGAGAACCGGATAATAATCATTCGTAAGGGTATTGCTAGCTAAAAATGCGTGCATTCCAAAACGTCTCGCACCTTTTTCCTTTAACAAACGATATCCTTCAATTATCTGTTCATAAGTAAATCCATACTTTGCATCTTTTGGGGTATCCATAACGTTTCCGGTTTCAGTTGTCTTAAATTCTCCACCGGGGTTATATCTGCATGAAATAGTATCAGGTATGCCGCATAAATTATCCAAAATTTCAATATGGGTAAAATCATCAAGATTTATTATGGCCCCCATCTGTCTGGCAAGCAAAAAATCTGCGTCAGGCGTGGCGTTTGAGCTGAACATAATGTCATCACCGCTTGATCCAACCTTTTTAGACATTAAAAGCTCAGTGTAAGACGAACAATCAAAACCCGCTTTCTCTTCCATCAAAATTTCCATGATAAAAGGGTTAGGCGTGGCCTTGACCGCAAAATATTCTTTATATCCATGATTCCACGAAAAAGCCTCTCTTAGTTTTTTAATATTTTTTCTTATTCCTTTTTCGTCATAAATATGAAACGGTGTTGGTATTTCTTTTATAATATCTTCAAGTCTGCTTTTATCGATAAAAATCTCTTTCATAATATCTCCTCTTTTTAGAATTCTTGCATAAATGCATTTTGCGCAAAGCTGTCAAAGAACATCTTCGCCGGCGTATATAGCCAATTCAAACATTTGCGGGCTTTGACGCAGTGCGCCGCTTTCAGCGGCGAGCGTAAACGTAGAATAAACTTCCATGTTTACGTAATTTGCTATAACCGCGTTCATGTCCCCCTCCTATTAGGCGGCGGGGGACATGAACGCGGTTATAATTCTATCTTTCCATACAGCGACGTGCTTTTTTCAAAATCAAGGCTATCCTGAGAAATTTCAACCTTACCCTCACTTACTTTTGAGCGTTTATATTCTCTCTCAAAAGATGTTTGAAATCCACTTGACTGCTTATATGAGCCCCCGGAACCATTATTTTCTCGGCGCGGCTCGCGCCTGGTCTCGCGTCCCTCGCCGCTTCTTTTATACTTAGGGACATTAGCGGATATAACGACCTTTCGAAAGGGTTCGTCGCCTGTGGACGAACTGTAAACTCCTTCTATTTCTGACACCTTTCCATGAATGATTCTGCGCTCATAAGGATTCATAGGCTCAAGCGTAATTCGCCTTCCCTGCGCCAAAACCTTTTTAGCGGTGCGGGCAGCAAGCATCTCGAGTGTTTCCGCGCGTTTATCGCGATAACCATTACAATCGACCGAAATACGGCTATATGGCACGCCTTTGCGGTTATTTGCGAGTATGGCAAGGTACTGTAGCGCATCAAGGGTTTCACCTCGCCGTCCAATAGCTATACCTAATTTTTCACCTACTATATCAAAAACAGTTAATTCTTCTTTTTCTATAACATTTATACTGAATCCATCAGCTCCAAGCTCTTTTAATATACCCGTAAGATAACTTATTATAATTTTATGATCTTCTTTGGAAACTTCCTGCAAAGCAACATCTTTCGCCGTCTCTCTTGCATAATTCTTTGGTTTTTGCGGCATAGGCTCCGCGGAAGCAGTTGTATTTCCTGTCCGCTTTAATAGCCGATCGCTGACAATTGCGTTTATCTTATACTCCCCCTTAACTCCTCCGAATAGTTTTTTAACCGGCTGTTCAAGTATTTGGGTGTCTATATCGTCTTCATTAACTCCTTCTGATGCAAAATATTCATACATTTTATCCTTAGCTTCCTGCAAAGTCTTGCCGTTAAATATTTTTTCCATTTTTCCCTCCAACACTGTTTCTAATCATTAAAATTACTCTATAGCAAAAGACATCCAAAACGACGCCAAAACTTTAACCCACTAGGTTTTGCAGAGATTTTCAGGGATTGTTTTAAGTCAATACCGCACAGTCCTGGCGTGCAGAGCACGCAATCGGATTTTTTCGTAAAACTAGGCAATTTTGCCGCGAATATCCGTTGATATTTAAGACAAAATTAACGAAATTTTGCGAGAAAGACGCAAGCAATTTGTGCGCCAAGCCGTTAAGCGTGAATCGCGCGATGTTGCTTTAAATATAGATATCATATAATAACGCTTTTTATTTATCGTCGTCCTCAGCAGGGGCTTCTTCACCATATTTTAGGGCATCTTCCCTGCGTGCATCCTCTAGTTTTTTACGAAAATACTCTTTCTGATCCTTCGCGCTCATTTCTGAAATGCTTTCGATTTTTACAGTTTCATTGCCCTGATCGTCCACTTCGACGACTTTAGCCACAGTTTGAATTTTTTCTTCGTTCGCAAGTCTTGCCTGTTCACGAAGTTTATCATTTGGCCAAAATTTTTGTGTTATCAGCGACTGCACAATTCCAAACACATATGAAATACCCCAATAAAGACCGGCGCCGGCAGGCACGCTAAAACTAATAAACAATGAAAAAAACGGAGTGATATAAAGCATTGCCTTCGCGCCGGGCTGAGAAGGGCCTCCAACATTATTCTTTTCTTGTATCTTTTGCGCCAAAAGCATTTGTAACATAGAGAAAGCAAATGCCAAAATCGGAATTACTATTAACGGCTCAAACGCTACCTTAGGGGTTTGGCTTAAATCAAGACCTAAGAAAATCATATTTTTTTGAAGCCTGTTAAGAATATCCAAATTTTCAGAGTTTATTTTTGCGGTATTGAAAGCATTCGGAGAATTTTTATAAACCTGAAGGGAATATATTTCCCCCTGAAGTCCGCCATATTTTACAGCAGCCCTGCTTAACTCGTCTTTTACCTGTTTTGAAAGACGCAAGTTTTTTAAGTTTTTATTATCAAATACTGTTGGATTATTCACGACAGCTCCGCCGTAAAGCTGCCGCTCATCGGCGGTCAGTCCCGTTTTCGCGGCATACGTCTCTCCTTCACCAATAACAATTTGTGGAAGCGTTTCGCTTATTGTAAGCGCCGAGGAGTCATTAGAACTGTTTACGTATTCCAAAATAAGCTCAGTGTCTTTAGGGCTGCCCAATATTATAGAGGCATATTCCGTTTCCATGGCAACGCCTTCTATCGCCGCAATACTGTCTTTATCCAAGTGCTCAAGATGCGTCATGGGCTTATAAACAACATCGATCACACCGAAAAGTATTACCATGATAACTATCATAGGTCCACAGCCACCCATCGGATTGTATCCTTCTTTTTGAAGTTTTGCCATTTCTTCTTGAAGCTTTGGTTGATTATTCTTATATTTACGCTGAATTTCCTGAACTTTAGGCAAAAAAAGTTGAGAAAACGCCATGTTCTTTTGCTGTTTAAGATTTAACGGAAAACTGGCGACCTTAACAATAAGTGTAAACAATATTACCGCTACGCCAAAATTTTTTACCAAAAGATAAAGAACCCACATAATGTAACCGAGCGGCGTACCAATAACCGAGTATATAAAGTCGATAAAAAATCACCTCTTTGCATATATGATAGTATAATAACTTAACTGAACAAACTTAAAAATTTCTATACAACAACCACTTATAAACGTGCTTATGTCCCCCCGTCTCTTAGGCGGAGGGGGCCCATGCCGACTATAGTTAATTAACTTAGAAAATATCAAGAATAATAGAAAGAGGTTCCGCAACGTTCGCGTTGCGAGCGCTGTTCGCAAACGGCGCAACCCTCGTTTAACTTTAAATTTGATAAATTAAAAGTTCAACGATTCAAACATCTGCGGCGGAGCCGCTTCCAGTGTTTTAACAAGCGTCAGCGGGGGATTAAAAATCAATGCTTTTTTAAAAAACGTATTCTCCACGAAAACTTAGAAGGCACCTCGTCAGGTCCGCCTTTAGAATAAGGATTGCAGCGCATAATGCGCCACAACGACAAATAGCCGCCCTTAACCGCGCCGAACCGTGTAATCGCGGTAATGGCATACTGCGAACACGATGGCGTAAACCGGCAGGAAGGCGGCAAAATCTTAGACAGAGTCGCTCTGTATAGCTTTATTATCCCGACAAAAATATATCTCATCATCTTTATAATCTATATCAAAAGCTGTTTTGCAAAATATGTTTTATAACAATTTGCCTATAACAAATCAAACAGCTTTTTTTTCATAAGCGAAAGGACCCTATCAGATTTTATTTCAGGGGTCTGTACCCTTGCGACAAAAACAAAGTCATATCGCCTGTCCGTCTTTTCCCTCACTAGCGGCTCAAAATAACGAAAGGCCTCTTTGATAACACGCCGCGCACGATTACGCTTAACCGCGTTTCCGATTTTTTTTGAAGTTATAATACCGCACCGGTTGGCCCGCCTGCGGCTGAGCAAATAATAACAGACAAAAGCATAAGTTACAACACTTTTCCCTTTTTTAAATAAAAACTGAAATTCACCGTTTTTTTTAAGAGCAGCATATTTTTTTTTATTATCTGTCATCTGTTTTAATAAGAGAGAGTCTGTCTTCCCTTCGCTCTCCTCCTTGCGAGAACCTTACGCCCATTTTTTGTCGCCATCCTCTTTCTAAAGCCATGTTCTCTTTTCCTTTGTCTCTTTTTGGGCTGATACGTTCTTTTCACAATTATCCCTCCTTTACAAAAATGTTCTTATTCCGAAACCCGTCCGGCGGATAAACCCCCGGACGAATAAGACTGATAAATCATACAAAACATTATATACCAAATGCTGAAAAATGTCAAGCTTTTAAAGAAATATTATCAAAATAAAGAAAAACTTACCTAATAAAACTATACCACTCTCTTTGGTCTTTTTCCGGCAAAGGTATAGAACTGTTTTCTTTAAGTTTCATTATGTACGCCATGTTTTTACCAAGTTGACGCAAAATTTGCATTCCTTCAAGATCGTTTTTAGTGTCTCCGCCATTATTTCCAAACACTCCGCTCCAATAAGTTGTTGGAACATTGATCATTTCTGCGAACTCTATATAAAAATTTATGCTCTGCAAAGCGCTGGTCGTCCCGGCGCGCCTGGCAGCAACCACCGCAGCGCAAGGTTTAAGCCTAAAAGCTTTCGACTTAGAAAAAAAAGCTCTGTCTAAAAACGATTTAAGCGTGCCGTTAATTCCCGCATAATATACCGGAGAACCGATAATAAGCCCATCGGCTTCGGCCATTTTAGGGGTTATTTCATTTACTTCATCATTGAAAACACATCTTCCGAGTTCACCGCACTTTCCGCAGCCGACACAACCCCGTAACGCTAATTTGCCGATATTTATAATTTCTGTCTCAATGTTGTTTTCTTTCAGCACACCCGCTATTGTATTAACAGCATAAGCAGTGTTCCCGTTTTCGTTAGGACTCGCGTTAATGGCTATTACTTTCATAAACCCACCTCTAAATACTTATCTTATTACCCTAACATTTGCTACTTTATCAACTTGCTCAATCAGGCTTGCCAACCCATGCTGATAACCTATAACATCTAGCACCGTGTATGCCCAATCTTTCTTGGATTTACTCTCCATATTTTCAATGTTTACTTTTTTATCGGCCAACATTTTTGTAATTTGCGTAATAATACCGTCTGAATTGCGATGTATAACACAGATTTTTGCATCACCGGTCATCTGCATTGACAAATTAGGCAGGTTCACCGAATTTGTAATATTTCCATATTCAAGGTACTCTATTATCTCATTTACCGCCATAATGGCGCAATTATCTTCACTCTCCGGAGAAGAAGCACCCAAATGAGGAATAGCGATAACTCCCGGTATCCCGATAAGGGCGTCGGACGGAAAGTCGGTTATATAGCAGGCCATACCATCGCCCCGAAGCGCGTTAATAATAGCCTGATCATTAACTAAATCGCCGCGCGCGAAGTTCAAAATCCTTACATTTTTTTTCATAGAAGACAGAGTTTCTTCATTTATCATTTCCTTCGTTTCGGGAGTCAGCGGCGCATGAAGCGTAATATAATCACACTGCTCAAAAATCTCTTTATATGATTTTGCAAGTTTCATGTTAGAGGGCAACATAACAGCACTGCTGACCGATAAAAACGGGTCGAGGCCATACACCTCCATCCCGAGATAAGAAGCCGCAGAAGCAACCATAGCGCCAATGGCCCCAAGGCCAATTACTCCAAGCTTTTTTCCTTTTATTTCCGGACCAGAAAAATCTGATTTTCCCTTTTCAACCAATGCCGGAACATCGGTTCCCTTACCTTTAAGGGTTTTTGCCCACTCTATGGAATCAACAATTTTCCGGCTTGATAAAAATAACGCGGCAATGACTAGCTCCTTAACGGCGTTTGCGTTTGCGCCCGGCGTGTTAAACACAACTATCCCACGTTCACTGCATTTATCCACAGGTATATTATTTACCCCCGCACCAGCGCGCGCTATTGCACGTAACCCGCTGCCAAACTCCATATCGTGCATTGAAGCAGAACGAACCAGAATTGCCTTTGGATTTTTAAAATCATCGGCACAAGCATATTTGCTTTTATCAAAAAGATTCGTTCCGCAGGCTGCTATTTTGTTTAGCGTAAGTATTTCATACATAAAATATTATATTCTCCTTTTTGTTGATAAATTCTCGAACCCTATTTATAGCTAGTCAGTTTAAATACGCTAAATGCGTTTTTAAGACGCCGCGTGCCGCCGAATGCGGCCTTACCTTGTCACATAATCTCACGCACCTTAAGGTTGCTGGCGGGCTTTGCCCTCTTTTTAAAAATCCTTTAGGGCTTTTAAATTGACTGATTATATTTCCAAAATGTCAACATAACCTTGCTATTACTCCTGCACCAAACCGTAGGCAAAATATTATTTAGGATTTTTGTTGTCAAGCAATACAATTTTAACGCTAATATCCGTTGATATTTAAGGCAAAATTGCCTAGTTTGACAAAAAACCCGACTGCGTGCTTTGCGCACCAGAGCTGTGCGGTATTGCCTTAATTTTCCTGCTCAAACTCTTTCATAAACTCAACAAGCTTTTCAACGCCTTCTATCGGCATCGCATTATAAATGCTGGCTCTCATTCCGCCCACCGAACGATGCCCCTTAAGGTTTATAAAACCTTTGGACTTTGCTTCTTTAATAAATTTTGCATCTAAATCGTCGCTCCCGGTAATAAAAGGAACATTCATCAGCGAGCGATCTTTCCCCGAAACAGTGGATTTAAACATTTGTGACCCGTCTAGAAAATCATACAGGATTTTCGCTTTTTTCACATTATGAGCTTTCATTGCCGCCAAGCCGCCCTTAGCCTTTACCCATTCCATTACCAACTTTATCATATATATCGTATAGGTAGGAGGGGTATTAAACATTGAACCCTCGTCGGCATAGGTCTTATATTGCAGCATAGTTGGCACATTTGAGTCGTCGGTAAATTCCCTTATCAAATCCTCGCGGATAATAACCACCGCAACGCCCGCAGGACCCATATTTTTTTGCGCTCCCGCATAAAGCGCGCCAAACTTAGAAACGTCTATAGGCTCTGACAGAATGCACGATGAAATATCCGCGACCAACGGAACATTTCCAGTATCCGGCAGATCGGAATACTTAGTGCCAAAGATAGTATTGTTAAGGCAGATATGGAAATAATCCGCATCATGACTGAAATTTGATTTATCAAGATCAGGTATATAAGAAAATGTCTTGTCCTTTGACGATGCAATCTCAACTGCCGTGCCGAAACGTTTTGCCTCTTTAAACGCCTTTGTTGCCCACTGTCCGGTAATAACAAAATCAGCTTTGCCGTTTTTCATCAGATTCAGCGGAACCATGGCAAATTGCATAGACGCGCCGCCTTGTATAAAAAGGACTTTATAATTGTCCGGCACTTCCATAACCTCTCGGATAAGCCTTTCACAGCCGGTGATTATCTGTTCATATTCCTTTGAGCGGTGTGACATCTCCATGACCGACTGTCCGCTTTCTTCTTGTTCCAACATTTCATCGGCGGCTTTTTTTAAAACTTCTTCCGGCAATATGGCCGGCCCCGCGCTGAAATTATAAACCCTCATTTACTCAAAACCCTCCTTTTATTTTTCATAGACACAAAAATATTATACGCCAATTAATAACTATTGTCAAGAAAAAAATCCTATGATCCCCGACTAATAGCTCCCCATTCTATCTCTTTTTGTCCGGTGCTTCTTAAAAAATCATTAGTTTTCGAGAAATGACGGCAACCAAAAAAACCGTTATGTGCAGACAATGGGCTTGGGTGCGCCGCAGTCAGTATCTTATGTATTGGATTGGTGATAAAGGCTGTTTTAGCGCGAGCATTCGCTCCCCACAGAATAAATGCCACCGACGTTTGTTTTTGGTTTAAAAGCTCTATTACCCGGTCGGTAAGATATTCCCATCCCTTTCCCTTATGACTATTGGCAAATCCTTCGCGCACCGTCAATACGGTGTTCAGCAATAACACTCCGCTTTTTGACCAACCAGTCAAATCACCGTGAATCGGTATTAACTGTCCTAAATCATTTTCCAGCTCTTTATATATATTTTGTAGCGAGGGGGGCGGCTTAACGCCTCTTTTAACCGAAAAGCAAAGACCGTGCGCCTGACCCGGCTCGTGATATGGATCCTGTCCCAATATAACGGCTCGCGTATCTTTATAAGATGTCAGGCTTAGCGCGTTAAATATGTCTCCCATCTGCGGATGAACCCTAAAGTTTTGATATTCATATTTTAAAAATTCCCGCAAATCAATGTAATAGCGTCTTTTCCACTCACCGCTTAGCAAATCATCCCAATCGTTCCCAATATTTACCATAATTTCCTCAAATCAAACTTGAGACAACGCCAATAAGAACGCCGCAGGCGATCGATAAGGCGCCTATTAAAGCCAAACAGATAATAAAAGCGGTTTTACCGAAAAAAACTTTCTCACTGTCCGCCGCCTTCCCCGAAAATCCAACAGGGAGATCGGGGTTTGCGGCGCTATTGTTTGGCACATACGAATATGCCGCAACCGTTTTAGAAGCAGCGGGCGTTTCTTGCACCCCAGTTTGATCCTCTTCATTCAATGACGCGACATCGTAATTAACAGACGGCTCCTGATCTGTTTGATCCGACTCTTGAAACGACCCATTCAATTTAGCTGACTGAACCATGTCCTGTGCATTATCGGACAAATTATGAATAAATTCCTGGCGGTCTTCGTATGGGGTTTCAATTGTTTCGTCAAATCCGGTTTTCTGGATATCATTTGACAGCTGTCCGGACACGGGCTCGTGTTCATGATGGCTGGGTGACACGAGCGGAGTTTCTGTCCGGGGTGTATCATAAGTGTCTGCAAGCGGCGACGGCTCACTTTCGGTAGCGCGATCAATCCCAAATATTATTGATTCAGGAGCCGATTTCACCGGCTCTGTTCTTCTGCTGCCGCAGGAGCGGCAAAAACTATCGCCATCATACATTTTTGCCCCACAATTTACGCAATACATAGTTATCCTCCATAAAATAAAAATTCATATATTTTAAATGTTTCTAACATATTCAAATAAAAATTGCTGTGCAATACCGCCATATTCACCGACACATTCAGGTAACCCATCCGGGAAAAAACGCGCAAGCGCCCTTTTTATCCAAACGTCTTTTGGAACAGCCTCGGTCTTTCCGTAAGCAAACAGTAAAACGCAGTCCGCCACCTTGTCCCCTACTCCTGTGATTTTTATAAGCTCTTTTTTTATGATGTCCGCATCAAAATTAAAAAGCCTGTCCAGATTTACCTCGCCGTCCGCGACTTTTTTTGCGGCATCGATAATATATCTCGCCCTAAACCCGGCTCTTAACGGAGATAATCCATCCTCTGAGATTTTCGCCAAAACATCCGCCGACGGAAACGTATATCCTCTTTCTATTTTATTGCCAAAGTTTTCGCATAATCTTTCTATTATTCCGCTGATTCGCTTGATATTGTTGTTTTGCGAGATAATAAAGCTTATCAGCGTTTCAAAAGGCGGCTGCCGCAGAACCCTTATCCCACTAGCATATTCGCAAGCTTTTCTTAAGATTTCGTTCTGCGAAAATTGCTTTATCAACTCATCATAATCCGTATGTATGTCAAAATAGTATTCCCAAAAAGATATGTCTCTATCCTCTGCGGGCGTTAGAGTTATTCCTTTACTCTCTTGCCGGACTTTAAGAGCTTTTCCGTCAACTATTCCGAAAAAAGTTACATCATCAAGTTGTTTCCATCTGAACGCCTGCCCGCAAAATAATGTCCTAGCGAGACTAAAACCGGGTAGTTTAAAATAAAAATCCATATTTTTTTAAAACCCCCTTGATTATTCTCTTACATTATAATACAATTTTATAATAAAAGCAAGAAAATTTAATGAAAAACAGGAGGTACTTATGAGAGAAAGCATTTTAACCATTCCAATAAATGAGGTATTTGAACCAAAAACGGGGTGCCCCCTCTGCCGAATGCGCGATATCGTTGAGGGACACGTCTGCGAGTATATAATGGGTGCGGCCATGATGGAACCGGACATTCGCTCCGAAACCAATGAGCTTGGTTTTTGCTTTGATCATTACGAACAACTTTTAAAACAAAACAACCGCCTTTCTCTTGCGCTTATGCTTGATTCATACCTTGAAATTAACAAGGATAAATTTTTTTCTTTCAAAAAATCTAATCAAAAAAAACTGTTATTCGGAAAAACAAAAGAATCACCTGCCGATACCTGTTTTGTCTGCTCTAAAACAGACTGGGGAATACGTCACATGTGCGAAACTATTTTTAATTTATTTAAAAGCGAATCAGAATTTAAGGCCCTGTTTTATGCGCAAGAATATTTTTGTCTGCCGCACTACCGATTTCTGTTGGAAATAAGCGAAGCGTCGCTCAATAAAAACGATTTTTTAGAATTTAACGCCGCGCTCAATGAAGTAACGCGAAGATATATAATATCACTGAATTCCGATGTTCATGATTTTTGCCAAAGCTTCGATTATCGCAACGCCGGTAAGCTCCGTCAGGACGGCATGGAACGGATAAAAAACTCGGTACACCGAGCTATAGAATTTTTAACGGGCCGAAAGGCATAGATAGCTAGCAAAAATCATCTGCTTATATATTAAACTTTTTATAAAAACAGACGAAATAAAATATATGAAATAAAACGTCTCCACTCCATGATTAAGGTAGAGTATAATATGAAATTGACCGTGTTTCACTGCTTGACCCTTATATTAAACCTCAACGAAATTAACCGAGCGGATTTGCCGCGAAGAGAATTAGTTTCATTGCGGTTTAATATCAAGTATAGGTCAGCCGTAAAAGCGGATTTGGTTTAAAAAATTGCAGAATTCACCAATCTGCGCAACTATAGTAAAGGAGCAGTCATATGAGAGTAATTGATATGGCACGAATGCAGAATTATGACGTAAAAAAACTATTAGGCGCGAATTCTTCTGACAGCCAACCAGAATCCGCAGAGAAATCACAGCTTTTTGAAAGCAGGTATAATCCGGTTAACACATCTTTTTCCGCGCCGAATTGGAATCAGATTCCAACCAAAAGTAAGCCTAAAATATCCGATGAAGAATTTGAAAACGCGATAAGGGAGTTAGCAAGAAAAGAAGCCTCTCAAGGGATACTTGCAGGCACAGACGCACAAATTAAATTATGCCGTGAATACGTTTCGGTGGTTTCCCCTGACAGGAAAGCGATTTATAACGAAAGCATGGCAAAGACAGGCGGAAAAATGAATAGCACATATTCTTTTTTTGATAAACTTGGAAATAAGTCTTTTCATTATAACAAGAGTGCCGGAATGTGGTTTTGGCAAGGAACCTCCGCCGAAAAAGCGCGCAAAGCGCAATTTACGGACATCTATACACAAGCATATCAAGAATATGAAGCGGAACACGGCAAAGTTATCGGAACTCCGCGGGTAAAGCAGTTTAATATTTATGGCTGACGCTTAAAAATCCGCAAATAGTGTCAACCATCTGCGACGGAGTCTCTCTCGGTGTTTTAACTATAGCAAATTGCGTTTTTATGGAATGAATTCCATAAAAACGCAATTTGCTATAGTTTTCTAAAGATATCTATGCCGGACAAATCTCAAAGGTATGTATGCATTTTTTAGGGCAGGACTCGGCGCAAATCCCGCAATTTGTGCATTTTTCGCTGTCTATAACCGCAATATTATTTATTACGTGTATCGAATCAGAAGGGCATTTTTTCTCGCAAATCTTGCAGGCGATACATCCGTTTTTACAAGAAGACGCCGTTGTCTTTCCGGCATCAAGAGAAGAACAGACAACGTTTACCGACCTGGATATTTTTCTAAGCGTTATTAAATTATTTGGACATTTTTTAACGCAAAGCTGACAAGCTACGCATTTGCCCATATCAACTGCGGCTACTCCGTTAACTATGCTTATGGCGTCATAGACACAAACTTCTTTGCAGTCGCCCAATCCGGCGCAACCAAACCGACAGCTGCTAGTGCCGTTATAGTATTTTGTTACGGCTACGCAACTCGGAGTTCCGTTATAAGCGTATTTTGCTGAGGTAGCATCGCAGTTTCCGTTGCAATGGACAAAAGCCACCTCTTTTTCAACCGCTACCGCAGCAATGCCCAGCACAGCCGATATTCCCTTAACGGTCTTTTCTCCGCCGGGTTTACAAAAAGTTGCCGGGGATTCCCTCGAGGCGACTGATTTTGCGTAACCTTCACAGCCAGAAAACCCGCAAGCTCCGCAATTTATCCCGGGAAGCTCCGCTAAAACGGCATCTACCATCTCGTCGTTTTTAACAGAGAGCACCTTTGACGCAACAGTAAGTATAACCCCGGAAACAACGCCCATTATCACAAATGATAAAATTGGCAAGATATATTGTTGTAGTATTTCCATATTTATAGTCTCCTTAAAATTATCCGAATATGCCGTCAACCAACCCGCCGAATCCCACAAAGGAAAGCGAGACTATAGATGCCGCAATAAGAGTAATCGGCGTACCGCTCAACGCTTTTGGCACGTTGCAGCGCTCAAGCCTGCTCCTTACTCCCGAAAATATGATCAAAACCATCATAAATCCGAGACCGGCACAAAAAGCATTTACAATAGCCTCTAAAAAATTGTATCCGTTATCAATATTAAGAAGAGTTACCCCCAATACGGCGCAATTAGTGGTGATGAGAGGCAGGTATACGCCCAAGGCTTCATAAAGAGGCGGCATATGGCGTTTAAGAGCCATCTCTACTATTTGCACAAAAAGTGCGATTATAAGGATAAACGCTATTGTATTCATATACTCGATGTTAAAAGGAACTAGAACCAAATGATAAACCGGATAGGTAGCAATAGTTGCGAATACCATTACAAATATTACCGCAGCCCCCATACCTATTGAGCTGGAAGTCTTTTTAGAAACACCTAAAAACGGACAGATCCCCAAAAATTTGGAAAGCACAAAATTTTCGGTTAAAACGCCGGTTATTAGTATGATAATCAGGTTTTTCGCAAGCTCCATTATTTATCAGCCTCCCTTTCCTCATTTGCGCCGCCCTTACAGATATCTCGGCTGGGGCAACCGCTGCAGCCGATCTCCCTAACCGGTCTGTTCGCCAATCGGTTTACAACAGCAATAATAATACCCAGAGTAAAAAAACCGCCCGCCGGAAGTATAAACAAAACCATAGGCTCAATATTTATCTGCTCAATCGGAAGTTTCATGCCAAACCATGAGCCGGAACCAAAAATCTCACGAATTGAGCCAACTATGAGCAGCGCCACAGTAAAACCCAACCCCATGCCCAGACCGTCCAGCATTGATGCGATTGGCTTGTTTTTGTTAGCGAACGCTTCCGCTCTTCCCAAAATTATACAGTTAACGGTAATCAGACTTAAAAACAGTC
>JAISVH010000072.1 GCA_031271685.1 Eubacterium sp.
AGGCCGAGCTAAAGAAGCGTAAACCCTTAAATCAGCACCAGAGCGCGGCAAGCTTCTTCTCAAGTAAAATCGTATGCGGAATCTGTAAAGGATTTTTTGGCCCCAAGCTGTGGCATTCAGCGAGTATTTATAAACGCACGGTTTGGAGATGCAATCATAAATATGGCGGCGATTGTAAATGCCAGTCCCCGCACCTGTATGAAACGGATATTCAAAGGGCTTTTATAAACGCTTTCAACAGGATGTACCTTGAGCGGGAAAGTCTCAAGAAGGACTATGCCGAGATTATCGGGGTTCTTACTGACACTTCGGCTTTGGACAAGGAAATAGCCTCCCGGCAGAGTGAGCTTGATGTGTTTAACGAGCTTATCCGTAAGCTGATTGAGGAAAACGCCTCTACTCCGCTACAACAGGATGATTATTATCGCCGCTATGATGAGTTGACCTCAAGATACCAAGCCGCTCAGAACCGGATTAAGAAAACATCCGATGAAAAACAAAGCCGAGCCGCCAAGCGTTACAACATATCCCGGTTTCTTTCTGACCTCGAAAACCGAGCGGGGCTTCTTACCGAATTTGACTAGGGGCTCTGGTCTGAAACCGTGGAAGTGATGACCGTTTATTCGGAGAATGATGTGGCGGTGACCTTTAAGGACGGCAGCGAGGTTCGGGTGGATTTGAAGGAGTTATAAGAAAAGAAAGCCCGTGGGTTGGCGGTTGATGCCATGCTTACGGGCTTTTTCTTTTGCTGTCCATGTCATTTTCATTAGCATTTTTCAGTATAGCTGATTTGAATGAAAAATAAAACAGCACTAAAATATTGACTAAACAGCACCTATTTGTTATAATTACGTTAGAGTCACAAATAAGGAGGAGTTTCCTATGCAGGTAGCTTTATCGGATTTAAAAGTGAACGTCGGGAAATATATTGACTTGGCTGAAACGGAAGATGTCATAATTACGAAGTACGGGAAACCGGCAGCAAAGATTGTCCGGTTTGATAAAGAACCGTGGTATGTGAAGAAAATGCCGGAACAAATAACATCCATAAAGCAGTTATTTGGAACATTGCCGAGTGACGTTGACCTAGAAGACATTAAGACCGAGAGGCTATCACAATGACCGTTCTGCTCGACACAAACATTATCCTAGACGCACTGCAGGAACGGTCTCCATTCGATATTGAAGCTAAAGAAATAGTGCTTCGCGCAGAAAATGGGGAAATGACTTGTCTTTTTACTGCTAACGCTGCCGCTGATATTTTTTTCTTATACAGCAAAGCGCGGGATATGAAATCGGCAAGAGCGGCGTTAGATTTTCTTCTGAAGAATTATGGGGTTATTTCGGTTACTCATGAGGACTGTAACAATGCTATGTCATTGTTCATAGAGGACTTCGAGGATGCATTGGTCGTTGTTTGCGCACAAAAAGTTAAAGCGGATTATATTGTAACCCGTGATGAAGAGCTTTTATTGGAAGAGTCACCGATTAAATTGATTAAACCGAAAAAGATGATATCTTTGCTCAATAGTAAAATATAATGGAAATCTAATGCAACGTGTTCGTGATGCACCCGAAAAAGAGCTAAATGCACCGCTCGGTTCAAAAATGCACCCGAACGAATAATTAAGAGGAAACGTGCTATTGTATCAAAACCTACGTCAAAGGACACCTAATAACGTCAGTTTTGATACAAAGCCGACGCGCAAGAAAAGCCCGTAGATTCGGTTTTTTTTAAGTCCTCACTTCTAAAACGCCTCTTTTCAGCGTCTTTTTGCTCGCCGTTTTCTGCACCCATCAAGTTATGTATGCACCCGTCATTCAATCAGCATTGGAATCGTGTCAGAGTATAGGGAATCGTGTTAGGGGTGGTGCATTAGCTGAACTGCCCCACATCAACTCTATTGGGAACCTCCCTTTTTCTTTGCATATTCTAAAAACATCTCAAATTGCACTACAAGCGCGTCGTAGTCTATGAAATTAATGCCAACTTAGTAAGAGAACCTGTATTACACCCTATGCAGTCTAACGGATAATATTAAAATTTCAAAAATAATTCAGAATTTTCATGACAAGTCCGTGACAAGACCATGCTATTAATGTCTTTACTAGGGAAGAGGGGATTTTTATGGCACTTATTTTGGTAGTTGAGGATGACCGCTCAATAAACGAACTAATAGTCCGAAATTTGAAACTGGCCGGGCATTCGCATTTGCAAGCCTTTAATGGGAATGGAGCAGTTAAAGCCGTGGCGGAAAACTCAGTGGACTTAATATTGCTAGACATCGGTCTTCCGGGTATGGATGGTTTTGAGGTTATCGAGAGGATACCGCCTACATCCGTCATCTTTATAACAGCCAGAGGAAAACTGGACGACAGGCTTAACGGGCTTTCGTTAGGGGCGGACGATTATATAGTCAAACCCTTTGAAATGCTGGAACTCCTTGCCAGAGTTGAGGCTGTCCTTCGCCGGACAATGAAGAACGCGACATCGTTTAAATTAGGCGGCACAACAGTGGATTTAATAAGCCGCAGCGTCGCGGTAAACGGAGAGAAAATCGACCTTTCTACCAAAGAGTTTGAGCTTTTGGAAGTTTTGATAAAAAACCGCAATATTGCGCTTTCGAGGGAAAATTCATAATGGATTCAGCAAAGCATATGTCAATCATTGCCAATTCTCTGTTGGAATTGGCTACACTAAAGAACTACAAACCCGTGAAAACCGCAATACAAGCGGCGTCTTTATTTGGTGACGTAAGGTAGACGCTTAAAAATTCTCTTAGAGAAAAAAGGATAAATTTTCTTTGTGAAAGCCAAACGGAGGTTGTGTCCGGGCAGTATGACTTAAGTGACGGACCACCACTTCAAGTGGTGGTTTCAAAACCTAGCCCCTATAAGGGGCTTTTGTTACCTGCAACGCCTAAAGGCGTGGTTTCGCAGGCATTTCTTACTTTGCTGCCCTTAAAAGGGCTTCGTTACTTTACTCCATCCTCGCGCATATCTGTATCCGTCTGGT
>JAISVH010000145.1 GCA_031271685.1 Eubacterium sp.
GTTATCAATCCCATCCAGTCGGACGCTGTCCGAATTTGTTTATCCGTAAAACTAAGAATGATGCTAAAGATAGTTTTCTCATTGCTGAAACAATCCGTATAAGGCGATTCTCAACAACAAAGCTTGCCGAAGGAAAACATCACTATACCGCCATCGGCACCGTTGCGAGGAAACTAATGATGATTGTTTACGCCGTTCTCCATGACAACAATCCTTATGTGCCGAATTGCTGAACTTTAACATCTAAATCCCTTTTCTCGCCTTCTTACGAAGGCTTATTTGCTTCACTCTTTTTTTCTGTTTAAAATTTACTAAACTTTTTCAATAAACTATTGACATTTTATATCTGGTCTGTCCGTTTATACTTATATATTTTATCTAAAGCCCAAATATTCCAAAATCTCGTTGAACCAGACTTCTGCTGTGACAAATGGATTAGACGGCTCCTCCCTCACTACTTCGGATAATCTTCCGATGTTAAGCATTGCGTGAACCTCCTGAGAGGCTTTGATTTTTTCTAGGCCTAATTCGCTTATTGCAAACTCCTCAACTTTTTGAAGTGTATAAAGATTGTCAAGCTCTGATTGAAGCCGCTCGTTAGTTGCCTTGGCTTCCTCAAGCAACATCATCTCCTCATTGATTTTTGCGGATAAAAGCGACACTTCTGCCTTGCTCATAATTATGTATCCGGGAATTGCAACTATTGCGGCTGCTGCAATAAGTATCTTAAAAAAATTTCCTTTTCTCGCTACCGCTTGCTTTACTATCCCTATCTTAGATTTTTGTTTTTCTTTCGCTTCACGCCGTTTATCTGCTTCTTCTGTATCAAACATATTAAAATCATAAGCCAAATTTGAATTATGCGGCAAGTACATTTTACAGCCTCCTTGCTATATTTTACTAATTATCCTAAGCTTAGCGCTTCTGCTCCTTGGGTTGTTTTCTACTTCTTCTTCAGACGGCAAAAAAGGTTTTTTGGTTATTAATTTACCGCGTGGTGTTTTTCCGCAAACGCAAACCGGAAAATCAGATGGACAGATACATCCGGTTGAAAACTCCTTAAAAAGATTTTTTACTATTCTGTCTTCTAAAGAGTGAAAGCTTATCACACAAAGCCGTCCTCCGGATTCCAGGCGCTCAAAAACCGCCGGTATTGTCTTTGAAACAGATGTCAACTCCCCGTTAACTTCAATACGAATAGCCTGAAAAGTTTTTCGGCAAGGGTTTTTATCCCTCCTAACCTTAAGCGGCACATTATTTTTTATTATCTCCGCAAGTTCGCCTGTGGTTTTTATTAAGTCTGCCTCACGATGTTTTATTATTCCGTTTACAATTCCTCTCGCATATTTTTCTTCACCATATTTAAACAATATTTCAATAAGCCGCTCAGGTCCATATGTATTCACAACATCATATGCTGAAAGACCTTCTCTGCTCATTCTCATATCTAGCGGGGCGTCCTCGCGAAATGAAAACCCGCGTTCAACACTATCAAGCTGATGTGAAGACACCCCCAAGTCCATAATAGCCCCGGCTATTTTATCTATTCCCTTTTTGTCCATATACTCAGAAAAAGCGGAAAAATTATCGTTTATAAACTCTGCCCGATAATCCGAAAGCCTATCCATTGCAGCCGCCACAGCCTCTTTATCGCGGTCGAAACAGATAAGCCTGCCTTTATTAAAATCTAATTTTTTTGCAATTTCAATGCTATGTCCACCGCCGCCTGCCGTTAAATCAACATATATTCCCTCTTGCTTTATATTAAGTTCACTTATGCATTCTGAAAGCATTACAGATACATGTTCAAATTCATCCATAATTACAAACCAAGCTCAATTGCCGTTTGAATAAGTTCGTCGTTAGTTATTTCACTGTTTTTATCCCAGTTAGCCTTGCTCCATATTTCAGCGCGGCCCTCCAGGCCAACTATTACAGCCTCGGATTCTATGCCGGCATATTCGCGCAAAGGCGGAGGGATAACAAATCTCCCCTGCTTGTCCGGCGCGATATCATAAGCGCCCGCGAAAAGAAAACGTTGAATTTGCGCCGACTTAACTGAATCCATGCTTTTAATTCTCTCTACCAACACTTGCCAGTCTTCATCGCTATAAATCTTAATGCAACGGGCATCGATCGTTTTTGCAATAATAAAGCTATTCCCCAGCTCATCACGCAGTTTAGCCGGAAAGTTGATCCTACCTTTAACGTCGATCGTTGCTTTATATTGCCCAAACAATTAGCTTTTCCCCTTTCTTTTCAAACATCTGCGGCAGAGCCGCTTCCAGTATTTTAACAAGCATCAGCAGAGAGGTTGAAAATTCCCCGCCGCCTAAGAGACGGTGGACATGAACACGTCTCATGCTTTTCTTAAATAAAACAGTCAAAAAATTAAGCAAAAATTTTTATGTATGACTTTCTCACAGATTTTTTGGCAACTATTTTTGATTAATTATCAACACTTTCAACGAAGTTTTCCACCACTTTAAACCACTATAAACCATAAATAACCACTTTTTTCATATTATACACTTTATTTTAATAAAAATCAATGCCTAATAACAAAAGTATGCGAAAAACTTTTTAATATATTTTTGTGCATAATTAACAAAAATTATATAAACATTTTATGCAAAAAACAAAATATGGTGTGTTCACAAAAGCAAACACACCATATATTGTTTATAATATTTATTTATTAATTATCTATTATCCATTTTGCCGCCATAAGGGGGGTTAATCGGATTTTTTTACTGCGTTTAGGGGTGCTTAAAACTTTTTCGGGCGGCTTTTCGGAAAAAACACCCGAAAGCCCATAAGCAATCTGCTCGCGGTACTCAAATGTAGCAGAAAACATAACCGGAAATATCTTCTCGGTAACTTTAATAATACTAAGCCATTCAAAAGGATTTAAACCGCCGATTTCGAGGTTTTCAATTTTCCATCCGTTTGACAGGGCTGCGTCATTGGCGCAAAGCAAAAAAGAAAAATTAAAAACAGTGTCTCTGCCGTCTTTTTTTGCTGAGGTAAAGAAATCCTTAAGTTCAAAGCCGCCTAAAGCCCCGTTTTCACATCCGCATACCTGACAGCTCCCTCCATATCCATAAAATTTATAGTTTAGATCCTTGATAAAATAATTTTTATATTGAGGTTTTTCTTTAAAAGGCTTCAATTTCTGCATAAACATTATAAGCTCGTTAAGTTCGCGCTTTTCAAGCATAAGATTCGGCTTAAAAACGTGCAAAATCTGATCCGGTAAAATTCTGTTTACCTGTTGTATATGAGCATAAAACACAGCCAATACCCCATCGGAATTCCCACAAATTATCCTTTCAATTATATCTGTCGTTTCTTTTTTATCGCATTTTGTATTCAGTATGACATAACGATAGAATTTTTTCCCCCGGTCTATTTCAGCGGACAAAGGAGCAACTCCCTCAATATTGTCAGAGCCGTCTAGAAACAAAATCAAATTTAAATCAAGGTCAGACATATATACGGCAGACAACCGCCTTGCTATTTCGCCCTCATCAAGCAAACTGTGTTTTAAAAGACCGGAAATTATTTCAGAATCATAAGAATAAGGCAGATTTTCAATCGTTAAGTCGAATTTTCTGCCAACAATATTTCCATTGGTAAAAACCGTTTTTTCGTCAGTGCAAAGAAAAAGCAATTCGCCAAGCGTTAGACTGCGCGTCTCAGTAAATTTTTTTCCATATGCCGAAAAGCTTATCTTATTCCCAAATTCCGGTTCAAAGTTAACGCCCTGTTTTTTTAGAGCCTTTAATATTTCAATCGTTTCACCGCCATCTGAGAATTTATCCACCAACATTCCGCAAAGGCGTAAAAACGCCGGATAGGACATGAACAACCCTTTATGTGATTCCACAACATCCATGATTTTTTTAAGGTTATGCACCTTTAGTGACGACAAATCAAATTCAAAGCTTTTTTCCTGGATAACAGCTATAAATCTGTCCTCCGACATATCTACCGCATAATCGCCGGCGTGTTCATGATCAAGTAAATTAAAGTAATTGATTAGCGAAACTTCGTCAGCGAACTCACCGTCCGGCGCAATTTCAGTCAATTTACTTTCGGACATGCTTTTAAAAAAATGGCATAAATCAAAATCTGACTTAGAAGCATGAGTTACAGACGAAAAAATAAAAGTTTTGTCCCCACGATAAAATTTATAAAGGAACTCTTCTCCCGACTCACTTCCTTCCGACTTTCCGTCGTCGCTCCAGTAATATTTAACACAAACTGTTTTAAAAGCTTTATCGCTCAGAGCTTTTTCACACCGCGAAAGCTCGTCCAAAATATATTTATTATAAGCGCTGCCGTCCTCGTGCTCTTTTTTTAAAACTCCCCTCGTTTCATGAAGATAAGCGGTTTCCGCCAAGTCACCATAGGCAACGGGAATTTTCTCACCGGGAAAGCTGAAGGACGTTGATTTTAAAAACTCAAGATGAAGATTTTCACCAATGCTGCTGTTAAGAATAAATCTTTTGACAAACTCGAATAGATAGCTTTCAGGGCGTAAATAATAACTTCCCGGATTCCGCCTGCTTTCGGTTAGGGTAATCAAAAAAAATTTTTTGTTAGAGGCTATAAGATCTGCGATCCCCTTTTGCACCTTTTCGATGACTTCCTGCTCATTCTCATATCTTATCCCCGTTCTGCTGACCGCCACATAAACATTAGGAACGCTTATAAAAAACGCCGACAATTTTTTTGCCAAAAATCCTTCGTTTTGTTTGCCCAACAAACCCGTAAGCTCATAGGTAGAAAAGAAATTATACCTTTCAGAAAGAACCGGGATAACCCGTTTTTTATACTTACCTGAAATCGCAAAAGGAATCAAAAATATAATATCATCATATTCATGACAAACAAAATCAACTACACTCCGTCCATTGTGCAGGAACCGGATGGTATTTACGTCAAACGACGGATTTTTATAGTTTAACACTTGATATACCGTTTTAAACTCGCCGTTTTCTGTGATTGCAATGTTAAAAGTCCGGTCAATATTTTCTGAGCGTCCGGCGGTAGGGTTAAGCACCTTTTTACGGTTAAAGGCAAAACACAGATCCACGATATTAATATATTTCCCATGCTCTTCGGTCAAATTAATAAGGTTTTCATATATTTCATCATACCGTTTTTCATCAATGACAATTTGGATCTCGGTGCCTTTAAATCTAGGCTTTTTAAGATTTAAATATTCTATTTCAAGTTTTCCGCTTTTATTGATAAGATTAAAACCGAATGTGTTAGATCGCATGCTGAATCCAAGCGTATTCATAAAAACACTTTTAACGCCAATGCCAAATCTACCTTCCCGCAAAGTGTCGTTACTTCCACGGCCAATACCTAAAAAATAAAGAAATTGCTCAAGCGTGAAGCTTAACTCATTATATGCGATCGAAATGAGCCCCCCGCCCTTAAAATTTAAAGCTAACTTTATGTCTCTTTCAGAATAATAACTGTCAAAAACGTTTTGAAATAACTCTCGTATTATGCTTTCAACCGGATAATCTGCAGCGCCGGGAAGTGATCCAATTGCCCCGCGTCCGCTGTAAAGCTCACTGAAATACTGACGAAAAGGTTCTGAATCCACATTAGGGTATTCTAAAATAAATTCAAGCCTTTGTATATTCTTTTTCATACCCGGATAATTCTGATTAGCATGATTTTCGTAAAAATCACCGATGAGGGCTATAATTTCTGCGTTATAATCCATTGTCTGTCCCCCTGCCTAAATCTTCTAAAAACTTATCGTAAGATACCGGATTGATTTTTATTGATCTCTTCCAAATATAATAGTCAGTTACTATTTTTACACAATCTGAAACTCCTTCTCTCATCAAGGTTTCGACTTCGCTTTCTTTTAAAGTTCCATCCATCGAAACTCCATACAATTCGGCATTTTTTTTAACTATCCCCAAAGCCCTTTTTAGCTCTTTGCCATAAAAATCCAGATGAAGCTCATTCTCAAAGAGAATGAAAGTCGGATTGATTTTAAAATTTTTACCGCGCCTCAAAAACCTTTGAAACATCGTGCAAAGCTCTCCGCCCTCATAGTTAATAATATGGCTGATATTTGAAGTAAAGGGAAATCCTGACATTATATCATCACGCGCCAGAATAATATTATAATGGGTTGCAGGTTTGCAGTTCAAATAATTATAAAGCCCGGCATTGTCGGCTCCCTGTGCCGTTACGCGTTTAATATATCCTAAAATATTTCTTTTCTCTCCGGTAATGGCGGAGTGCACGGCGTCCATTGTGCTTTTTTCACGAAAATATATTACCGCGCAAGATTCCGGGCTCTTTATTATTTCCTCAAGCTCGGACATCAAGCGGTCAAGCTTTTGCCGATCGTTTTCGTATCCGATTATTTGAAGGTTAAGCTCGCTTTCGATATTGAAAAATATTGCCTGAGCATCTTTCGTCAAGCGCTTTAAAATTCTGCCTACTAATTTTAACGCTCCGTTGTCAAATCCGTCATACCCTCTAAAGCATAGCGCAAAAAGCAAAAGATTTTTAGCTTTTATATCGTTTAAATTCGGATAAGAATCTTCTACAAGCGAATCAAAAGATTCTGCCGAATCGATTACCAACAAATCCCAATAATTATCCGGAACAGCGCAAACGGATGGCTTGTCCGCCGCAATAAACAGGTTTGCCGTCGTTTTAGAAACAAAAACGATCGTATCCTCCGCCGCGTATTTGAATTCAATACCCAGTCTAATGAATAAGCCGGCATACCACTCCCACATCCTGTTTTCAGGACAAACAATCAATATGTTTGGAGTCTCAGTTTTTATCATCGCATCCAACACAGCTGTCGCCGCGGAATCCAGCTTTAAGCTGCCTGTTCGATTCAGCATAACCGCAAAATTCTGGTTGTCAAGCCGTGAAAGCAAGTCCGCATCATATTTATCCGGAATAAACATGCCCCCGGTAATATGCTTTATCTCTTGTAAGCTCATAGGCAGACCCCTTTCTTTAAAGTATATACTTTTATTATAAACCTTTTTCAAAATTTTTACAAGTATTAATTAAATAATTTTATTTTAGATTGACTTTTTTAAAAATATAAAGCCATAAAATCAGCTGGCAACCTGATTTATAGCAAATTGCACAAACATGAAAGTGAATCCCATACGTTAATTATAGTTAAAACATCTGCGGTGAAGCCGCTTCCAATGTTTTAACAAGCGACAGCAGGAGATAATCTCCCGCTGCCTAATAGGCGAGGACATGAACGCGGTTAAATAAAAACAAAACTAACCCGACTTTTTAACCGGGTTAGTAATTAAATTTAATAAATTTAAAGTTAAACGATGATAATGATTTTTTTATTTTCAAGTTAATTTATTATAGGACATAAACAGCTGTGCCCAGTTGTTATTATATTTCCCCAAGCCCATATATGTATAATTTCCAAGTATATTGGCCTTGTGTCCCGGAGAATTCATCCAAGCATCTACCACCAATTTGGCGGTAGAATAACCCGCCGCGATATTTTCGCCCGCGCTGCGGTAGTTCAGCCCTACCTCGTCAAATACCGTAAAACAGCTTGTCCCGTTGGGACGAGTATGGTCAAATTTGGTCTCAATTTCCTTTGCCCTTATTTCAGCCGCTTTGTCAAGAGTGGTAAGCGGCTTTAAATCTGAAAGCCCTTTAGCGGCTCTTTCAAGGTTTACATAATAAAGAACCTGCTCGGCATAATTCATCGTGCCTATGGGATAGGTAACAGTGTTATTATTGCTATTTCCGTTAATATTGTTTGCGCCGTTTTCGACATTGCAATTATTTTTTCCTTTGTCACAGTAATTATTGCCGCTAGCATAGCAGTTGTTTTTTTCGGGATTGGAATTATTGCCACTGTTACATTTATTTTGGTTTATTATGTAGCTGAAATTGTTTCCCGAATTGCATTTACCTTTGTTATACAGGTTAAAAATATTGTTAAATTTTTCAAGACCCCCAAAATTTCCAAAGTTTTCAAAATTTCCGAAACTTCCGAGATTTCCAAAGCTTCCCAAACTACTTAACGGGC
>JAISVH010000060.1 GCA_031271685.1 Eubacterium sp.
AACGCGAAAGCTGCATTTAATCTGCACAAGCGGTTTTGCAGAAATTATTATTGCTGGTTTTCAAGTTAATTTACTATAAAACACCGGAACGGCTCCTCCCCAGATATTTGAACATCACTTAGTCTTATAGAAATTTTTTAGATCTGCTTTCAAGTCAAATTGCTTTTGTATTCGATCATCGCAACAATAGCCGCTTTTTCATACCGGTCAAGCTTTAATAGCTCTGACGGTAAAATGCTAAAATGATGAAGGCAATAATAAGCAAGACACGTCTCATAATCACCTTCTTCAATTAGTTTTTTACTTCACTCACTAAGTCCTTAAATTTGTGATTGAACCCATTTATTTCTTTAACTTTTTCAAACAAACGAGCATACTCTCCCGGCAGCAGCATAGCATTTAGAACATCTTCCGCTCCAATAACCCCATAGCTGTCCTGCAGCTGTTTATCATTTAGATCCGGAAAAACCACACACCGTGTTACCAACTTTCTAGAATACGCGGTCAAATCATTTTCCGAGACGGATTTATTGCCTGATTTTGTAATTATTTTGCAGCTTTCACGTATCTCGTCATCCTCCCCCGAAGTGATGCTTTGAATTTCAAAAGGTTGAATTTCTCCGTTTTCGTCTACAAAGCGGTCAGAAATGATAGTCTTGATTTTTTTTGTTTTCAACGTATTTTGATATAAAAATGCCGATAAATTTGACATATTGAAAAACCCCTTTTGTTTATGATTTTTTAGCAACTACATCCCTGCAATGCTGTTAAATTTTTTCTGAATTTCAAAATCTTCAAACGTGAAATTCATGTTTTCTTCAAGATACTCACCCTTAGCATCAAACTTAGTCAAAACGCCTCCGTCAATATTGCAATTTTTGAGTATAACCGTTTGACTCTTGGCGCTGCTAGTCGGATCATCATTTTTTACCAGAATTTCAAAATAAATATCTTGACCCGTTTCTTTAAATTTTTGAAAAATTTCTCTAAAAATACTGGTGTTATAATGAAAAGCCGCCGTGCCGGTTCCTTTCCATCCGGTAGATCTGTTGCCCTTGGCCGTTCTGCCTAAAATGGGAACATCTGCCTTTTGCTTCTCAAACTTCGCTTCAAGGTTGATTGCCTGCATAAAGTTATATCGTTTGCCCTCAATCGTGACAAAACATTCCGCGAGCTTTGCTAAAACCACATCTTTCGCTTCCATGGTTATTGCCATAATAATTTTCCTCCAAATTTAACCATTCAAGGCGCAAAGTCAGCGCCATTAAAAAATTTATTTTTTATTATTCTACAATACAAGTCATATAAAGCTGTGCCATAGCATTCATCGGCATAATAACGTCCGAAACTATCACACTCCTTTTGGTTTCACCCTGCTCCACTTTAATGTCTTCAGGCAAAAAATCGCTGATAGCTCCCAATTTTGATAATGTTTGGTGATGTGTCACGATATCACTCCAAAGGCTGGCCCTTCCGCTATCGTTATTAGGGACAATCCCCAAATACCTCTCATTGAACATCAGTGCAACGTCATTAGCTATCTGATCAATTACCCTGACAGTCTGATTTTCTTTAAAATTGTCTCCCTTTTCAGCTGTCACGGTGACTAGCGAATTAATATCAGCAAGCACTTTCCTTTCACCATTCACATTATGCAACATAAATTGTCCATTTTTAATAGCCTCCACTAACTTGCTTTGGCTATAGTCGATATTAATGACAAAATCGCCGTCATATTTCCTATTAAGATTAGAACGATTGACCGCACAACCCGCAATAATACCGGTGATCCAATAAATCAAAGCCGATCTGCCAAAACTTTCGTCCGGACTTGATATTTCGCTAACGACATTTACTACCCCCTCATGATCAGCAGGAATATTAAAGCACACCGCTTGGAATTTCACGCCGACATCGTCTCGCAATCGTTTCGCAAAATCAGCGTAAATTCCGTTTATACCAATGTCATCATAAGGACAGCCAATCGCATTGAAAGAATAAGACTCTGCCTTTTCTAAAAACTTAGCATGTTGGGCTGACAAATAGTCGCCTCCAATGTTTTCGTCATTTTTACCTCCCGTTAACGGCTCTCCGGCAGTTAAAACAGCAACCGCTTCTCTCTTCCAGCTAACATAGTTGTTTTCGGATAACTCAGCTATGCTGGATGCTGTTTCCGAGTAAATCTTTATACCATCAAATAAAAGTTCAACATCATACATATTTGTATCGGTATAAGCTGCATTTTTTTTGATTACCACCTTCAACGCATTGCCTCTATTTCCTTTATATTTAGCAACGGCATATGCATTTTCAGCATATTCTCCGCCACTGTTTAAACGGAAGGCATAGAGTGTTTTAACGTTTTTAAACAAATCCCTTAATCCCCTCATTTTTGGATGTGTATAATTATATCCGAATATTTGCAAGGATTTCTTTTCAAAATCCTCCGCACTAACTTCAAAAATTTCATCCGATACTCCCCAATCAAGAAACAATGCCATTGCGGCGATACCACGATCTGACAGTATTCCGCTTGCCTTTTTGGCTGATATAAAATTTATATAACTGCCGGGCAATACTTTGTTAATGCTTAAAAATGTTCCTCCGCCAAGTGCCATATTTTTCTTCCTTCCTTTTCATTAAAAATTTTCAATTTTTGCATTAGTTGGTCTTGTTCAGATTCTTTACTTACGAAAATATCATAAACTGCCGAAAAAATAAATCCACCATTTTGAGTGCTTCCTTTAAACCTAAACCCGGGGATTTTTTTCCCATCCACCATAATACATTCCGCTAAATGAAACAAACCTTTCAAAATCCTTTCAAACTCGCTGTTAGGTTCTGGCATCTCATCACCGGGTATAAACTTAATACTTACCGTGCACCTTAGAATTGCTCGTCCGCCAATTCGATCAATCTGTTCAGAATTATCAATTGAGACAAAAAAACATGGGAATAAAAGATTTGAAGGAACACGGTCTGTATAGATTATAATATCATTACCAAAAAACTCAAACAAAGAGCCACAGATACCATCAATTAGCTTATCACTCACTTAAATTACCCCCATCCCTTAAACAGAGCCAGCTCGATTTCTTGATGCGTTGAATATTTGGCCGGCTTTCCGCTCTGCTGATATTCGGTAACTTCATTAAATCCTCCTCGATTAACAGAAATCTTAGACCCCGGCCTTATATCAATGTCAGAAGATAAAAACAATTTGATTTTTTGATCTAAAAACGGCAAATTATCACCGCTAGATACAGATGATTTTATATATGATACATGACAAGGAATTTCTGTATATGCGATTTTTTCTTTATACGCGGTTGCCCCATTTTCTTTTTTATACGGCAAACACACAAAAATATCACATCTGTCATTCCATATAAGCGAAAGTGGACCTGCTGCCATTTTTTCGCTTTTTATTACCATATAAACCTCCTGAATTTTATAACCTTATCCTTGCCGTATGTTGACAGAGCTGTTGCCAGAAGGCTAATCCGACGCTCAGCCGAATATGCCCCTTTCACATAATAAGACACACTGGTATCTCCTTCCGAAATTTGAGACAGTATAGGCTCAAAATTAAGTGCTTTAAATCCCTTTGTTTGGCCGCAATTCTTTTTCACTGTTATAAACTCGCCCAAAACACGATACAAAACTACCTGTGACAATTCATCTGGAATTTCAAAAATATTGCAAAAACCCATAATGTCGTATTTGACTTTTTCAATAAGAGCTAAAATAACTTTACCGTCATCTTTTTCATAATCATACCCAATCAGCATAAGAAGAGACAGGATCGCATCCGCCATAAAAATCAACCCCTCGAAATGATTCTGGCAATAGCAATGCTTTTATGTGGCAGATAAGTATTACCGTCAGTAATAATGCTCCAATTATTTCCATTCTCAAGATCCTCGTTTGTGACAGACACTTTTCCTAACGGATCGGCGAACGAAAGACCCGACGCGCCTATAAGATATCGGTCACGCACATACAGCGTGTCCTGACCACCGTTAGTTTTTGGATCTCTGCTCATTTCATAGGGAACTTGATCTCCTATATTGTCTAAAATTATAGAATTTTCACCCAACACATAAGTTGTGAACGTCATACTTTCTTCACCGTTTATTATATCTTCTTCTGTTGGCATATGATCGTCGATCAATACAGTGCGTCCATTCCAAGTCGCGATTCCCAAATCTTGTGTAATACCTTTCTTATCGGTATATTTCATATATTCCAAAAGATTTAAATTTTCAAGGTTGGTTGCAACTTCACTATGCATAATCACAAGTTTAAAACTATTTTTATTGTCGCCTCCCGCTCTTTGTATAGCTTTGTTTAAGGTTACGGCATTGACCATACCGTCTTCAAGCTCGGTGATATTATAGGTATGTTTTTCAATAAACTGCCGGGCTGCATTTTCTTTTGCAGAGTTACCCGTTGTTGACTGTCCGAATATTCCTTTAAGCATCGCGAGCAGCATGGACTGCATGACTTGATTTTTATACTCACTTATTTGCGAAGCGACATTGTCCATAAAATCTATTCCCGCAGTGATATTTGAACTAAAGCTTCGCTCAGTCCATGCGTCCATACGCGAAGCTACCACAAATCCTTGCTTAAAAGACGATGTGTTGGTGCTCACTATATTGGTGCCGCCGTCATTATTTTGTGAGGTACTGCCGTCAATACGTCCAAAATAAGGTACCGTGGCATAAACTCCTCCGCTTTGCCACCCCAACGCAATCTTTGCCGGCGGATTAGTACTTACTGCTTTTGACTTTGCCAAAGCGTTCTGATTCGCGTTTGGAATTTTTTCCACATATTTTCCAAAAGCCTCCGGATTAAAAATTTTGCTATCAAACATTGCCATAATTTTTTCCTTTCTTATATAAAATATAAATTTTTTTCTAACATCTGCGGCAAATCCGCAGATGTTTGAATTTAAAACCAGTGGATCATTCACTTATCCCTTCAGCGACACAAACTCCGAATAGCTCATTGCATCTATATCAGGCTTGGTTTCACTTTTTTCGGCAGGTCTCAGGCCAATAAATTTAAAATCACGATTGCCAAATAAAAAACTCGTATCATCGTTTGATACAAGCTCTTCGATTTGTTTTTCAATGCTTATCATTGTCTCCTCATCCGAGGTATTCTCATCATTGCCATTATCCATGTCAACTGAAATCAACGCCCTAACGGCTTTCAGATTTTTAGCACCGGCCGCTGTCAGCGCGCGCTCAATTAAAAATTCAAGCTTCAACGATGAAATTTGTCTTTCATATTGTTTGCAAAGTTCATCCTTTATCAACTCAGAGTCAATCTGGCTTTGCAAAAGTATTTTCTCTATCAGATCCTTTGTCAGACCAATGTTTTCCAAGACCTCTGCGGTCATAAAATTTCCCTCCCATGATTTTTTTCACTCTTAAGATTTTCAATTTCCAAGTTAACGTCTTTTACAAAAGGATGGTTTGCAAGCGCAGTTTTTGTTGACAGAAGTGCTGATGATTTCAATACGCCATCTATAATCTCCGGCTCATTCATCATCATATCCCTGTCAAAAATAACTCTAATTTTTTCCATTGCAAAACTTTTCCCTTCGGTATTGCTAAAATGCCAAACTATAAACTGCAAAAGCTCTTCCATACTTGCCTGAAACTCGGTCTCGGTTTCATTAGCGTCAAGATCGATATCATTATACATTGACTTAATATTAATTTGGTTAGGACTTTGCCCCAAGCGGTCATTTTTTGCGTCATAAGACATTGTGTTTTCAATTATTGACCGCCTTAACATCTCAATAAGCTGTTTATAATTGTCCGCGCCAACGTTTAATGACAGGGTGCTTACTCCTCCATCTAATCCATCAATTGTCCTCACCTTAACCGCTCCATACGATGAAAGATTTTTGCGAAATTCCGCTAAGTTTTCCCCGTCATAGTTTTTTATCACGAGTATTGTATTTCGCGCATCCTCCTGCATATTATTCATAAAATCAGAAAATACGGTATTCAACGCGTCCTGAAGTGATTTTACATTTTTTATTAGCGGTATCTCGAATGAATTGCCTTTAAACGCAATAATCGGTATTTTATTCCAATTATACTCGTTGTCAGCGCGAGTGACATACGGTCTATGAAACGGATAAACCGCCTTCAATTCGCCTTGCTGATATTCATAATAATTAACGCCGTTTTCGCAGTATATCTCCGCTTTGATAACAGTCCTTTTTTTTGTTCCCTCATAAATTTCATTCGTAAAAATCCTGATAGCCGCATCCAATTCCGAATGTTCATCGTTTTTCCAAATAGGTATTATTTCACCCGGAGAAAATCTCTTAAAACAAAGGTCTCCTTTTTCATCATAAAAAAGATAAAGCCAACCAATGCCGCAATTAACCGCGTCTAGAGCGACTTTTTTTAAGAGCCTTCTAATTTTGCTGTTAAAAATAACCGACAACAAATCTGAAAGCAGTTTGTTATCGGTTTCTAATATAAAAGGCTTGCCTAAAAGATAGTTGCATTTTTGTATAACCGCTTTGCGATACTGGTTGTCAACGATCATGTTATTTGGCAGATTATCGATCTCAACAATCCCTCCCCCCTCGCCAATTGCGGTTCGTTTTCGCTTTAAAATATCCTGTTGACCGTCAAAATATTTCTTAGCCAAATTGATTTCCCGGTATTCTGTAGACGAGAAATATGAACATATTTCTCTCTCCCAAATTTCCGTATTGCTTATAGGTGAATTACAGTCAATTAGCCTGTTTACGTAATCTGTTTCAGTCAAACTATCACCTCCAATAATAATATTTTACAGACAGTTAAAATCTCCGCCCAATGAAATACCACAAATTTAAAAACTCGATGGGCTGCTTAATTATTGTCTCCTCCTCTTAGGCGGGGAACAATGCTGACTACGTCAGCGGCGGGTGATTTTAAATCCCCTGTTAGCGCTTTTAAAACATTTGAAGAGACTCCGCCTCAGATGTTTTAACATCGCGCAAAGCACAGTGCGTCCAATACCTAAATTATGTGCTAGACGGCGAACGTTTTTATGTGATTCATTCCCATAAAAACGCAATTTGCTATATATGGCTATTCCGCATTCTTTCCATAATACAATTATAAAGCCTAAACAATGGACAATCAAGGTATAAAAGAGAAGAAATGAGGGCATGTTTTACCCTCATTAAAGCGCGTTTTCAAAATGCTATAACAGCGTTCATATCCCACGTCTCTTAGGCGGCAATCGTTTAACTTTAAATTTCCTAAATTAAAAGTTAAATGTGGATCGCGCTGTTTGAACAGCGCCCGCAACATGCGCGTTGCGGAAATTATTTTTGCTTGTTTTCAAGTTAATTTACTATAAGTCAGCAGCGAGCATAAACATGGAATTCACTTCTATGTTTACGCAATTTGCTATATTTAAAGCAACCAAATCCAAGAAATCTCCAAAAGAGTCGCGACTAGACTTTTCTTATTTAAGCATACTCATTATGCTATTTTTTTCATTGGCCTCTTTTTCATTTTGATGTCTTATTTGGGCGCGCTTAATTTTCCCGCCTAGGGTTTTAGGCAGTTCCTCCACAAATTCTATAACACGCGGGTATTTATACGGCGCGGTAATATTTTTAACATGATCCTGTATCTCTTTTACCAACTTATCAGAAGGAAAAAAACCCTTTGCAAGAACTATAGTAGCCTTAACCACCTGTCCACGCACTTCGTCGGGATACGCAGTAACCGCGCACTCAAGAACCGACTGATGCTCCAATACCGCGCTTTCAACCTCAAACGGCCCTATCCTATAACCGGAGCACTTAATCACATCATCGGTTCTTCCCACAAATCTAAAATATCCTGCAATATCGCGCCAAGCCACATCCCCGGTATGATAAACCCCTCCCTCAAAACAGCTCTTATCTATCTTTCCGTGTTCAAAATAACCTTTAAATAATCCAACAGCATTATTGAGATTTTTAATTACTATTTCGCCTTCCTCTCCAACCGCAACAGAGTTTCCGTCCTCATCAACAAGGTCAATATCATAAAGCGGAGAAGGTTTGCCGGTGGAGCCCGGAATAGTCTCAAACCATTGAAAATTAGCTAAAAACACGCTTGATTCCGACTGACCGAACCCTTCATAAACCTTTAAACCGGTCGCCTCATAAAATTTGTTGAAAACTTCAGGATTAAGCGGCTCACCGGCAATAGAGGCATGCTTAACGCACGAAAGGTCATATTTTGACAGATCTTCTTTAATAAAATACCTATACATTGTGGGAGGTGCGCAAAAGGTAGTGACTTTATATTTTTCAATAGTTTTAAGAAGCTTGTCAGGAATAAATTTATCCATGTCATAAGCCATTATAGCCGCTCCGGCTATCCATTGTCCATAAATTTTTCCCCATCCGAATTTTGCCCATCCAGAATCAGAAACAGTCATATGGAGAGAGTTTTCCCTTACCTGCTGCCAATACTTCGCGGTTGTGATATGACCAAGCGGATAAGTATGGTCATGCGCCACCATTTTCGGCATTCCCGTGGTTCCCGATGTAAAATAAACCAACAGCATATCCGTCGATTTTATTACGTTATATCCCGTCGACCTTTCAAAAATTTCAGACTGCTTCTTATATTCATCCGTAAAGTTAACAAACCCACTCCGCTCGCCTAAAATATATTTCTTAACCTGCGGAAAATTTAAAGTCCCCTGCTCAATCTGCTCGGCTACTTCATCATCATTTATAGAGATTATTGCCTTAATGTCAGCCGCCCCCACGCGATAATCAATATCCTTTGAGGTTAGCTGAACAGAACCGGGTATCAAAACCGCTCCCATTTTATGAAGCGCGACAGCCGTCAGCCAATATTCGTAACGCCTGCGCAAAACAAGCAATACCATATCACCCTTTTTTATTCCCGCGCCGCATAACAAATTAGCTATTTGGTTACTCTTACGAGAAATATCACTAAAGGTAAAATCCTCTTTGCCCTCATGATCGTCACACCAAACCAAAGCCTTTTTTTTAGGCTCGATATTTGCCCATCCGTCCACAATATCAAATCCAAAATTAAAATTCTCCGGGACTTTAACCCGATAATTCTCAATAAAATCTTCATAAGACTTGAATTCTGTCTTTTCTAAATATTTTTCTATCATTGACTTCCCCATATTACTCCGCCGTTTAGCTCTTATATCTTTCAAACGAACCTCGGTCAACCTTTCTGCTCAAAATTCGCCTGTCCTTCTCTCTGGTCTGTGGCAAACAGTCAAACTCATTAAACTATAACCACATTCATGTTCCCCACCTCTTAGGCGGATTCTATACCAACTATCTTTTAATTTACTAAATTTAAAGTTAAACGAGGATTGCGCTGTTTGCGAACAGCTTCCGCAACGCACACGTTGCGGAAAACCTTTAACTTTAAAAATACTAAGGCAACACCGCACAACTCACGCTTAATGGCTTGACGCACAAATCACTTGCGCATTTCTCACCAAACTTAATAAATTTTGCCGGCAGAATGGCTCAAAGTAATTTTCACAATAAGTCTAATTATTCACTCGTTTATTACCGTTAAAAATCTTGCTTTTTCCAAACCGGCAGCGTGCTGTCCGTGCGGCTTACGTGCGTCAAAATAGGCGCAATCCCCTTCTTCAAGAACAATTTTGCTTTCATCATGATACAAAATCATCTTCCCCTCTAGGCAAAAATTGATTTCCTGCCCATTATGCATAACCATTTTAGGTTCTTTGCCATATGGCATGAGTGTAACAATCATCGGCTCCATAGCTCTATGAAGAAATGAGTAAGCAATATTTTCATACTCATATCCCTCAAAACGCTCAACTTTGATCCCCTTCCCCTTTTTTACAAGGCTAAGAGACATCATTTTTGGAGATAAGCCGGATAAAATATCGGTGGTATCCACCTTAAAAAGATGAGCTATCGCATATATAACACTAATAGGTATATCCGCTCCATCCAATTCATATCGCGAATACAGTTCCTCAGTCACTCCAAGTTTCCTCGCCGTCTCTGAAACCGTATACCCGGAAATATCACGAAGCTCACGGATTCTCATGGCCACAAGCTTTGTTTGTTCCTGCATAATACTCCTTTATCTACAAATCTTTTTTATTTTTTGCAAAACAAATTATAACAAATTTTTTAATCAAAGTCAAGTTGTCTAACAGTATAGCTCATACTATTCTAAAATAAAAAACTTTAATTCATACGTGTCTTATAGTAAATTAACTGAAAACAAACAAAAATAATTTCTGCAAAACAGCATATATTAAAGCTTTTTAAAAGAGTTTGACAAATCTTTTTTCGAGAAAAAGCTTTGTCAGCTTTACTGACAAAATAAAACCCGCTAAAACAAATCGGGCTAAGTTTTATATAACCGCGTTCATATCCACCGCCTCTTAGGCGGCGGGTTCCATTTAGGATATAATCGTTTAACTATAAATTTACTAAATTTATAGTTAAACGAGAATTTCTCTATTTGCGAACAGCGCCCGCAACGCGCGCGTTGCGGAATCCCTTTAACTTAGAAAATATTAAGAATAATAAAACGAAAGTTGCAGTTAATTTGCACAGACGGATTTACTGCAAAATACCATGCGGTTTTGCAGAAATTATTTTTGTTTGTTTTCAAGTTAATTTACTATAACACTTGTTAAAATACAGGAAGCGAATCCGCCTCAAATGTTTGAATTAGGACAGCAAACAGCGTTTTACAATATCGCACAGTTCCTCAGATTTTCCTCCGGTTTTTGCCCTAAACATAAGCGCTCTAAGCAAAACGACTGCGGTTTCCTCATTCAATTCACTAACAGCCTTGTTCATTTTTTTTGAGTTATCTAAACTAACGGTAAACTTGGTTGTTGATTCATCAACTTTAGGGGTCGCGGGCTCGTTGCGCTTTACGGGATTTACGGCATTGACCGATTCAGGGGAAACATTCTTAAAAAACGCTGAACCGGATCTCAAACCCGACAGCTTTTGCTCTTGCTTTTCAGTTTTCATCTTAGACTTTTTAATCGGTTTTATTTTTTCTGCATTAGTTGTTTTAATTTTAATAGTTTTAGGTTTAGCAATGCCTGACTTTGTTTTTATATTCTTTTTATTTTTGGCATTGCATTTCTTTAAAAATTGATTTAAGCCTTCATCTCCAATTGGTTTTATGTCATCAGATTCACCGGTCAAATAATAAGGGGAAATGTTTAAAATTTGTGCCAACGAAATAACAACTTTTGGGGTTGCGGCTCCGGATTTTGAAATATTATAAAATGTGTTGCTTGAAAACCCGGTTAAAGCTTTAATTTCATCCTTTTGAATTTTTGTGGCGCTTTTAAACGCTTCAGGTATCCTTAATCTTGATTTTTCGATGTCAACACTGATACTTATCTTCTTTAATTTTTCCAACTGCCTTACTGTTACCATTATTTTTTACCTCCAATTTCATTACTTGTTCGCATTGTACCACAAATGTTAAAGAATGTCAACTATATTCACAAAAGTTTTTATAAATTTAGATATTAGAAATTTACATCGGTATTAATTTTAATGCTTTTTCATAACAATGATAAATTTTGTTACGGAATCGTGCGATAAAACATAAATAATTTTGATATATTTTTATGTTAATTAAATGCGCTATATTATTAAGGCAATGCCACACAGCTCTGACACACAGATCACTTTTGAACCTAAATATTTAAAAACTTTAAAACATAAAAAGTTACAAATATAAAAATTTTTATATTTTAAAAAAACATGTAACAAAAAAAGTGTATTCGGAATATAATAAGTCATTAATCTGATCGGCGGTGAAGAAATGCACAAAAGAAGATTAAAGCACAATCGATTTTCGGCTTTACCGGCGGTGGCATTCGCAGGAGCGCTTGTCTGCCTGTGCTTTTTGTCATTTAAGTTTTTTTTGTTCATTTTGGCGGTCAGCTTAATAGCTTTCGGCATTTGGTTGCTAAAAGCTTGCTAAGGAGGGTGGCTCTAACGGTCGCCCCCAAAGCAAAAATTATTATTTATACGAGGTGTGTTATGAAAATTGTAGTAGTAAAGAGCCCGAAAATATTGTCGGGGATTTTGAGATTTATTTTTAGAATTAAAAAAGAAAACTTAAACTGATACATAAAAATCCGAGCCGGCTAAAATGCCGGCTCGGATTTTTATAACCGAATTCATGTATCCCTCCTCTTAAGCGGAAGGCTACATGTTAGCTATGTCAGCGGCGTGTGATTTTCAATCCCGGTTGGCGCTTATAAAAACACCGGAAGCGGCTCCTCCGCAAATGTTGATAATTACTCATAAGAATAACTTGAATAACTGCTTTTTGATTTAGAGTTAAAGCTTAAAATTTCCGCAAACACCGGTATATTATAGATCGTAAACAAATCATCCTCAGATTTAACTTTGGTATCTAAAATCTCTTTTATAAAAGCTGCAAAATATGAACCTACAAACCCTATTATAGATCCTATCATCAAAAAATTATGCGGTATCGGATAAACCGGATTACCGTTTGAAGAGGCAGCGTTTACCTCTTTTATGCTTCCGGAATTAATAACTCGCTCAAATTCCTCAATACATATGTCAGAATAGCTTTGTAATACCGAAACAACCAAATTCTTTTCCTTCATGGTCACCGAAATACTTAAAACAGTTGTATTAGGCTCATTTGAAAAATTTATAGTCTTCTTAAAACTGTTAACCGTATAACCTCTCAGTCCATGCTTCTCTATGACCCTTGCAGGGATGCTGTCCATTGATCTTAAAACACTTATAGCATTTTGAACCAGTCTTTGCGCTGAATTTATTTCCTCAGTAGTCACCGTTGTTCTGTCTCCGCTTGCCATATTTTTATTTTCCAAATAAAACACCGCGGTGGCCGAATATTTTTTCTCTATAAAATAATTGCATATAACATAAGCGGCCACGGTGGTAATAACAGAGGTCACCATAATAACTAAAAAATATTTTTTAAAAATAATAAGTAAATCGGTAATAGATATTGTTGAATCTTTATTTTCCATAATCTTACCTTTATCATAATTAATTACTGTCTTATGATAACATAAAAATTAAAAGCTGTCAACATTAACCGGATCATAATCATGCAAAGCGAACAAAGCAATATTCCAATTTTTTTGATTTTATCATATACTGTAGGATTTTGTATTATTTTCGCGTCAGACGTTACGCATAATAATTGACATTCATAAAGTTTTAGTGTATAATTTATGAATATAGGCAAAAACATAAAACTGTCTATTCTGTATTAAAATGAATTTGAATGATTTAAATACTTATAACCACGTTCATGTCCCCCGCTGACGCTTGTTAAAACATTGGAAGCGGCTCCACCGAATATGTTTGAGCTCAGTCCGAAAAAAGACATAACAAAGTAAAGCGAAAATAGAAATTCATAGATAAGCCTTTCTATATGGTTGCCGTTTTAAATCCATAAAATGACAGAAGAATTTCTGAATTACCATGCCTGTCGCTGAACTTATCATCGCGATTCATAGAAAGTCACGCTTCGCAAATTAAAAATTTTGCTCTTAGCTAATGATCTATTGAATGGGGGAAAAGGTTTTGGGATATGCAAGCGATTATTTCAATGGAAAAATTTGCAGCTTTACCGGATACCGAAGTTATAAGCTCAACGAAAGTCTTTCGTGGGGCGGCAATGACATCGGCGATATTTACACCGCCCTAAACGGATTGCTAATCGAAAAAATAAAAGCGGGATTTTCTATCTTTCAATGCGGCATGGCGCTAGGTGCAGACACTATATTTGCCGAAGAAATAATCAGGCTAAGAGACAACTATCCATATATACAGCTAACCGCGGTGATCCCGTGTCCCCATCAAGAAGAACGTTGGAGAGAGTCTGAAAAGGAACAATATTATAATCTGCTAAGGCTTTCGGATATTGTAACCTATACCTCAACAAATTATTTTAACGGCTGCATGCAGGTGCGCAATCGCTATCTCGTAGATAACTGCGATGAGCTTATCGCTATTTATGACGGAAAAAAAGGCGGATCTGACTTTACTGTTAAATATGCGATTAAAAAAAATAAAAAAGTCACAATAATTGATCCAAAAAATTGCTTTGAATTGACTTTATTGAATTAAAGAATAAAAAAAACATAAAACTCTTGATTTTTTTATACTTATATGTTATAATTTTAATGTTATAAAATTAAGGCAATACCTCACAGCTCTGGCGTGCAAAGCACTCAGTCGGATTTTTCATAAAACCAGGCAATTTTGCCGCGAATATCCGTTGATATTTAAGGCAAAATTAGCGAAGTTTGGCGAGGAATACGCAAGTGATTTATACGTCAAGTCGTTAGGTGTGAGTTGTGCGGTGTCTCCTTAAGATTTTTTGAGGTAAGTATGACATATAAAGAAAAATTTATTAAATTTATGTCTGATAGCGGGGCTTTATTATTTGGAGATTTTACCTTAAAAAGTGGGAGGATATCCCCCTATTTTATTAATGTTGGGAATTATAATAACGGGGCAGAGATTTCCAAACTTGGGCGTTTTTATGCCGAATGTATACTTGATAATAAAATTGAGTTTGACACTGTCTTTGGTCCTTCATATAAAGGTATCCCTTTATGTGTGTCAACAGTTATCGCGCTTAATAATTATTTTGATCTTAAGGCTTCCTATTGCTTTAACAGAAAAGAAGGAAAATCTCACGGCGAAGGCGGTATTTTTGTGGGCAAACCGCCCTCCGGCAGTGATAAAGTGGTCGTAATAGACGATGTTTCTACATCCGGAAAAGCATTGCGCGAGGTTTTGCCATTATTAAAAAATGTTCAAGTTACTGGATTTGTCATAACAGTCGACCGCATGGAAAAATCACTTAACAGTGAAAAATCCGCTGCTGAACAAATTTATTCCGAGTTTAAAATTCCAGTTTATTCAATTATCAATATGGACGACATTGTTTCAGCCATTGAAAATGAGGCTATTCCGGGGAAAAATTATTTGACCTCCATGAAAGAATACCGCAAAATTTATGGTACCGGCAATGCTCTTTAAATATTTTAGCAAATGTTGATAAACGCTAGAGAGAAAATAAGGCTTCAATTATAGTTAATTAACTATAATTGAAGCCTTATTTTCTCTCT
>JAISVH010000107.1 GCA_031271685.1 Eubacterium sp.
CAAACTTTTTGAAAAAGTTTGTTTGCGGTTTAATAAAAGTGTAGCAAAAAGGAGGAGACAAGAAATGACAAGAAAGCAAGCCGAGCAGCTATTTGGCATAAACCACGAGATTTGGCTTGAGCGCAGGAGGGTGCAGGAGTTTTTGGCGGCAAAGTCCGACCCGTCCGTTTCGATAACCGGTTTGCCGCATTTAAATTCCAGAGTTTATAGCGGCAAAGTAGAAATTGAAATACTGCAAAAAGCAGTAGAAAAAAGAATTGAACGTTTGGTAAAACGTTATCTTGAAATAATGGATTTTATCGAGCAGGAACCTGACAGTTGGGCGCGCCAGCTGCTTACGCTTAGGTGTTTGTACGGCCTGCCGTGGGAGCGCGTTGCGCAATCTATGGGAGGAAACAATACTCCGGGCGGCGTTAAGAGAGCGTATTATAGGTATTTTGAAAAAAAGCGAGAAAATTAATGTTTTTGTCTGCGAGTGCGAAATGCATGTTCGCAAATTTAAAACTTTAATATTACAATATTTTGTCAATTTTAAAAATATCAACACAATATAAACAAATTTCTGCTAAATACTGATAATATTTGGTTTTATCTTGACAAAACGCTTGTATTATAGTATTATATATTCATATATAATTTGACTTTACGGGGGTTAGAATTTTGTATTTAGGAAGCGTTAGGTTCTTCAAGCATTTTATAATAGCGGCGCTGGTAATCCTCGTCATTGTTCCGATAGCGTTTGCCGCCTTATTCTATTTGGAAGCGGACCAAAAAAAAGCCGAAAATAAACGGCTTAAAAACGACAACAAGGCTCTCGCCGCGTTCGCTTCTCATTATAAGGGGGACGGTTTGTTGTCCTCGGAAGATGTTTACTTGATTTTACAGGACTTGCAGATAAAAAACAGCGATTTGATCAGCCTTGTTTATAAAAAGGATAAATCCGCTTTTGAGAGCATACTAAGCGTGCCGGCGCTAGTTAACTCAGAAGGCGAACCTGAAACCTCCGTTTCAAGCGCCGCTCTCATTCCCGAAAAAAGCTCCGGGGGCACGCATACATCAACTGACGAAAAACCATATGCGCGCCTATACCCGGATTTATACGCAAATTCAACCTCGGGCGGAGACTATATCGGCGATAACGATTATATTTATATAACATTTGACGACGGCCCGTCAATCAATACACCGGATATCCTTAATTATCTTGATAAATGGAAAGTGCCCGCCACTTTTTTTGTTGTGCCATACGACTCTGAAAGCAGTAAAAATTTATTGAACCGTATGCTTAATGCCGGACACGCCATCGGGATCCACTCTTTTTCTCATGATTATAACAAGATATATGAAAGCGTTGAAAGCTATCTTGAAGATTTTAAGCTCGCATATGACTTAGTGTATAAGCAAACCGGATATAAGCCTTTTCTTTTCCGTTTTCCTGGGGGAAGCCGAAATAACTATAATAAGAATATTTATAAAGATATTATCGATGAAATGACTAGGCGCGGCTTTGTTTATTTTGACTGGAACGTTGACAGCGAAGACGCTCTGGGCGCCGATTGGACTGAAATGTATTTCGGAGTTCAGAAACAAGTTGCGAATAACGACACCTCCATCGTACTGTTTCACGACGGACCAAGCAATAAAAACACGGTAAACGTAATGGACGATATTTTAAAGGCGTTAGTTGAAAACGAAAAGAGGTACACTTTCAGCGTTATAAACGAGAACACGCTTCCGCGGCACTTTTAAGCGAATTTTAATTGTGAGGAGAAAAAAATGGGACTAAAAGAGAATTTTGCGCAGGCGGTAAAAGAGCTTACCGGCGGTAAAAAAGAAGACGCCGCGTCTCCGGTTGAAAAAAAAGGAGTAGACATTGAAAAGATACGCCGCGCTATCGAGGTTGAGCAGCCTGACCGGGATTTAGGCTCTTTTTCCGCGTCTTTGGGTTCCGGATTTAACGGGACTCCGGAAAGCGGAAATTTGGTTTTATCCAAAAACTCTAAAAGCGATGCCGCCGAGACCGTCCCTGTAATCACCCCCACAAATTTTGATTTCGGCTATAAAGACAAGTCCTCTTATATTGCAAAAGACTACAACAAGCCCAATTTAGATTCAGGTTATACGTCTAACGTTCCTTCAGTCGGCGAGTCATATCCGGGGTTTACCCCAAGCAATCCCAACCCATATGCCGCTAAACCGGACTCGCCTGATTATTCTTTAAGCGTGCCGCCAAATGACGACTATCCCGGTTATTCTCAACCAAACCAAAATCCTTCTTCTCCTTTGACACCAATTCCGGGTATTCCGAAGACGACGGAACGGCGTTTTACTTCCGACAACGGAGACAATGAAATTACAGTAATATCTAAAAACACCGTAGTCAACGGAAATATCCGCTCGTTTGCCAATATGAGCATAGACGGCGACATAAAAGGAGACGTTGAAACCACAAAGGATATCGATCTCAACGGAAAAATTGTTGGAAACATCACTTGCAATAATGCCGAAATGCATATATCTCAAATTCAGGGCAACGTGCGCATGAAAGGACATATCGAAATGGGGCGCGACACCCTGCTTATCGGCGATATAGTGTCAACCTTCGCGCGACTGAACGGAAAAGTCAAAGGTAATATCGACGTTGCCGGAAAGGCTGAACTTAAAAGCGACTCGGTCGTTTTTGGGGATATAAGCGCCTCGACTATTACCGTGGACGACGGCGCAATAATACAGGGTTACGTAAGCACTACTTTTCTTAACAAAGACGAAAGCAGAAACATCTTTCCTGACTCCGTAATGATAAGCGGCGAAGGAAGTTGAAAACAGACAAAACATTTTTTTATGAATTAGCAGTTTGACTTATCGACGACTATAACAAATCCCCGCCTAATAGGCGGGGATTTGAGCGCGGCATAGCGGTTTGAAAAACGTTTGCGTTTTTCAAACCGCTATGAAAGTCAAACTGCTTTAGCTTTTTTAAGGCAATACCTCACCGCTCTGGCGTGCAAATCACTTGCGTCAAACCGTTAAGCGTGAGTTGTGCGATGTTGCCTTAACAGTTTTCCCGACAAATACAGAGAGCCGCTGCTTAGCACCAAGCCGCCGTTCGCTATTTTTTTTGCAAATTCTAACGCGTCCGTCAAATTTTTATGACGGATGCGTTTTTTGTCAAACCTAAGCTCTGACAAACGAGCTAAAAGCAACTCGCGGCTTGTCGCTTTCGGGTCAAAATCATCTACCAACACAAACTCGTCGGCAATATCTGAAAGGATTTCAAGCGCGCCTGCAAAATCCTTGTTCTCCAACATGCCGAATATTACTACCTTTTTGCAAGGCAGACGCAAGACCAACTCCGCCGCCGCCTTAACCCCGCTTATGTTGTGAGCTCCGTCGATAATCACCTTAGGATTTTGCGAGATAACCTGCATCCTGGCCATAAGCAAAGCGGTGTTCAATCCCCGCTTTATTGACGTTTGACTCACATTTAGCAATTGCAGCGCTTCAATGGCGGTTATGGCGTTCATTACCTGGTGCCGACCTCCCATTGTTGTGCTGTAAGCATCGCCGTCATAGGAAAAGCTGTTGCCGAATACCGACATCTCATTGATCCTTAGTTTTTCAACATCCGGTTTTACAAAAGACGCGACTCCATTTTCCAACACTTCCATCGCTTCAGGCTCGTTGGGATATAAAACACAAGGCACTCCGGGCTTTATTATTCCCGCTTTATGGGCGGCTATTTGACTTAACGTATCGCCGAGCAATTCACAGTGGTCGTAATCAATTTTTGAAATTACCGAAACGAGCGGCGTTATTATATTTGTGCAGTCATACAGACCGCCTATGCCGGCTTCCATTATCACGATGTCCAAATTTTTTTCTTTAAAATATACAAACGCCGCGGCGGTAAGAAGCTCAAATTGTGAATATCCGGTCTCGCCCAGCTTGTCCGTTGCGCGGCAAATTTTTTTCATTGTTTCAGAAAGCGCATCATCGTCTATCTCTTCATAGTCTATCATAATACGTTCATTAAGCTTTAAAACATAAGGCGAGGTGAACTTTCCCACCTTTTGACCGTCGGCGATAAGTGACGCGGCCATATATTCGCTGACGCTGCCTTTTCCGTTGGTTCCGGCAACATGTATAAACCTAAGATACTCGTGAGGATTACCCAAAGCCTCGCAAAGCCTTTTAAATCTTGAAAGCTCGGTTACTTTTTTCCCGCTCTTTGAAAAACGGGATAGATATATCTCAAAAAACTCCATTTTTTCTCCAAATATGCTATTACCCCTGCAGCAGACAGAATATCACGTAGGATTTTTGTCGTCAAACAATGCAATTTTGACGCGAATATCCATTGATATTTAAGGAAAAATTAAAGCGGTTTGGCGGCAAAAAGACACGTAATAATTGTCTAGTATTTAGTACAGGGTAAAATATATTAAATCAATTCGCATACGCCTTTAAAAACGCTTTTAATGCCTCAAGTGGCTCTTCTCCTTTTAAAAGGTTAATGCTTATTCTGATACGTTCAGTCAAATTAAGCGATATCCTGTTTCCCATCTTATGCATGACGCTTTTAAGGCGTTCTACTAAGTCCGGTTCTTTGGTGTAGCAGTTTATGATTCCACCCGTTTGCGTTATTTCATTTATCCCTGAGCTTTGTGCCATATTGCGAAGCTCGGCGACTTCTATAAGCCCGTATACTGACTTGGGAGGTTCGCCGTAGCGGTCGATAAGCTCATCTGTAACGTCTAGCGCATCATCTCCGGTTTCAATCTCTGCGATCCTTTTATAACAGCTTATTCGCTGAGCCTGATTGCCGATATAGCTTTCCGGAATATACGCGTCAGCTTTTATATCAATAAGACATTCTTGTTTTACCTTCAGCGGTTCTCCTCGCTTTTCGGCAACCGCCTCATTTAAAAGCTTCAAGTACATATCGTATCCAACGGCGGATAAATGCCCCGATTGACGCTGTCCCAACACCGAGCCCGCGCCGCGTATCTCAAGGTCCCTCATGGCTATACGGAATCCCGAACCGAATTGAGTAAACTCGCGTATTGCGTTAAGGCGTTTTTCTGCGATCTCTGACAATACCTTGCCCCTTTTAAAGGTGAAATAAGCAAAAGCTCGCCGATTTGTCCGACCCACTCGGCCGCGAAGCTGATGAAGCTGAGCAAGACCCATATAATCCGCGTTTTCTATAACTAGCGTATTAACGTTAGGCACATCTATTCCCGTTTCAATGATGGTGGTGCAAACCAAAATGTCAATTTCGCGGTCAAGCAGACGCTGCCACACATCCAGCATTTCATTTTCTTCCATTTTGCCGTGCGCGACCCCGATCCGCGCTTCAGGACAAAGCTCTCCCAGCTTTGCGGCGCAGCTCAAAATGCTTTCAATACGGTTATGAAGATAATATATCTGTCCGTTTCGTCGAAGCTCTTTTTCAATAGCGGTTTTTACCACCCCGTAGTCATGTTCTATCACATAAGTCGTAACCGGCTGCCGATCCTCGGGCGGGGTTTCTATTGCAGACATGTCTCGGATCCCGCTCATTGCCATATTTAAAGTTCTTGGTATCGGCGTTGCGCTTAAAGTTAAAATATCAGCGCCGGTGAAGGCAGACTTAAGCTTTTCCTTATGATTGACCCCAAACCTCTGCTCTTCGTCAATAATTACCAGCCCCAAATCCTTAAACTTAACGTCGTCTTGAACCAACCGATGCGTGCCGATGACCATGTCTACAATACCTTTCTCAAGCTTTTCGAGAACGCTTTTTATTTCTTTAGACGTGCGAAATCGCGACAAAAGCTCAATATTCAGGGGAAATCCTTCCATGCGCTTGCGGGTGGTCTGAAAATGTTGCCACGACAACACCGTTGTGGGACAAAGCAAAGCACACTGCTTGCCTTCCATAACACACTTGAAAGCCGCGCGGAGCGCTACCTCGGTCTTGCCAAATCCCACATCGCCACAGAGCAAGCGATCCATAGGCGCATCTTGCTCCATGTCCCGCTTGATTTCCCCTATGCAGCGCAACTGGTCTTCGGTTTCAATAAAGCTGAAATGATTTTCAAAGTTATACATATCCTCGCCGTCGGGAGCAAAAGCGTGCCCTTTGCTTTTAAGCCGCGCCGAATAAAGCTCTATCAATTCCTCCGCTAATTCTGTCGCCGCCGATTTTGCCTTTGTTTTAGCTTTCTGCCACTGCGGTGAGTTTAACTTGTTCAATTTTATCGCGGTGGTATCTGTGTTTCCGATGTATCGCGAAATCATGTCAAGCTGTGTAACTGGAATGTAAAGCACATCGGTGCCCGCATATTTAAGTTTTATATAGTCTTTGCTTATATTTTCCTTGCTTAGCTTGGTTATCCCCTCAAATACGCCTATGCCATAGTTTGAATGGACTACGTAATCACCCAGATTTATGTCGGTCAGTGATTTAATTTCTTCTCCCCGCCGTTTTTTCTTCGGTTTTTGCGACTTTGAATCACCGCCGGCAGAACGCGAGTTCCCGATAGCCGCGATATTCGATCCGGAAGATCTGATTCTAGCCGACGTGTGCGTTATGCATGCGCAAAGAGCCTCGCTGTATTCAAAACCTCCGGTAAGACTTCCCTCTAGCACATATATCCTTTTTAAAAACAATTTTTTCGGCCTGTCAACGTAGTCAGCCGGAAGGTTGTCGTCCCTTAAATCCAACGCTAAAGTACGCGCCGCTTTTTCTGTCCCGGCAAACACCGCCACGGCATAGCCCTTTCGCATATATGCGGTCAAGTCATCCACCAGCAGCTTATATTCGCCGCTCCACGGCGACAACCCTCCCGAGTTTACAGAATAACCGCCGGTTCTGGAAAAGGTGTCGAAATAAGCGCATACCGTTTTTTCAAGCGCCGCATCATATTCGGATTTTGACATAATATATCTGTCGATTCCGCGGACAATCTCACCCGATTCTAAGCACGACGCGATTTCCTCATTAAACGCGGCGATAACTGAAGCCAGATTTTCCCTGCATTTTGCCTGTTCGCAAACAATAGCAAGGGATACAAAATCAAACAATCCATTTTCACCGATTTCTGAAAGCGGCAGGTATTTATCGATATTCATAGGCGGCAAATCATTAGAAAGCCGATCGATATCTGTCTTTAGCGCTTTTTTAGCCGCGCCGGCGTATTTTCCGAAGACCCCGTCGCTAAGCGCGATAAGCTTTTTTAAAAGTTCTTCCGCTTCAAAAAGAGTTTCAACGGCCGGCGGTATTTTTATCTCTTTTATAGTGTCTATCCTTCTTTGGGTCTCAAGACTAAATGACGAAACGGTGTCAATATCATCGCCCCACAGCTCAATACGTATTGGAAAGCGGCTGTTAACAGGGTATACGTCTATAATCGAGCCTCTTATTGAAAACTGACCCTGCCCCTCTATCATATCCGCACGGCTGTATCCCAAATAAAGCAGTCTATCTGAAAAAGATCTAACAGAAAGGCTCTCGCCCGACCTTATGGTCACCATGTGAGAAATAAGCGCATTTTTGCTTAGCGTCATCTGCGCCGCAGCCGCGGGAGTTGAAACTATCATCTTAACGGAATTGTCTATGACCCGGCAAAGCGCATCTATTCTCTTATGCTCATATTCACGTGACATCGCCACTGTCTTTCCCAAATTCAAATCCTTTTCAGGAAATAATACCGCCACCTCCGACAGCGCGAGCGTATTTATATCTTCGCAAAGCCTGGCCGCCTCGCTTTCGGCGTCACACAAAACAAGAAAAGGACACAGATTTTCTTCAGCGCTAAGGGCAGCTAAAAAATGTGCCTTATGAATATGTGATAAGCCGGACAGCGGCAAAGGCCGCCCCGGCTTAAAATTTTCAGTCAGCCGCCGATATTCGGGAAGCTGCCGCGCTATAAGTCCAAAAAGGCTCATCTGTTTTTTCCTTAATTGCAGAAATATCGCTGTTGTGACAAATCAATTCGGATGTTTTATAAATTGACTAACTATATTTTACAAATCTGTCAGCTACCTTCGCAACAGTCCCTCCGATAAAAGTGCAGACCACGGCTTCTGCCGCTGCCTGAAACGCGACCGCTCCAAAAGCCGCCAAAAGAAATGCCGTTTTAGATAGACCCGATATGCCGAAAGCGCCTTGCGTCTCTGAAAGCGATCCGAAAAAAACGACAAGCGTCGTCATATAAAAAACAGTGTTCATCAGAGAGCCTGACATCCCCGCGACCGCATAAGACCATGTTTTATTTTTATCGAGATTCTTTATTAATTGATATATAAGACCGGTTAAAAAACCCACTAAAACCCTGACCCCAACATTTAATACAATCGTTAAAAAGGGGCTTATGCTGAAAATAAAAGTTCCAAGCGGAACCTTTCCGTTAAAGCACTGCATCATGCTTGTGACCCCAAAAACAAACCCTAAAAACGCGCCCGCTCCCTTTCCGTGCCGCACAGCACCAATCATTACCGGCACCATCATAATAACTACGGTGAGCGGCGGTATCGGTATAAACCCTATACCCGTCAGTTCAAACACAAACATAACTGCGGTAAGTAAAGACATCTCAACCAAAACTCTTATTTTTCTGCTATTTTTTCTTGCTGTTGCTTCCATAAAAAATTCCTTTCCGGTGCACCCTCATAAGAGTGGCGCCCTGCCATTAAAACTTTTTTGCTTTTTATATACTGGTCAGGCGAAGCGCCATACATATTGATGATCTATTTCTTCTGCCTGCCAAAAAGCCAAACGTTATAGCAGTTTGACTTTTTATTGACTATAAGCCAAACTGCTATAACACCGCGCTTTGCGCGGTGCGCCGCCAACAGCGGCAAGCGTTTTTATGTGATGTGATTTGTTTCCATAAAAACGCAATTTGCTATAACCCGAAACGAAACTAATTCTCCTTACGGCAAAGCCGCACGGTTAGTTTCGTTGCTCAAAATCGTCTGTGTAGTATCCGAAAAATAACGCGAACATCTGCCTTAAGTAACATTGCGGTTATAAATAAGCCTTAACCCTTCGGACACAAGATAAGGATGAACCGTAATATCTGTTCTGCAATAATCTTTTATAAGCGGTGCGAACCCTCCGGTCGCTGCCACCGAGCAACTTTCTCCAAGTTCCTCGCTCATTTTATATAGCACGCCGTCAATCATTGCGGCCGTGCCGTAAAGTATGCCGGAGCGAATGCACTCGACCGAGTTGTGCCCGATGACCCTCTCTGTTTTTTCGGGCGCGATAAGCGGAAGCGTTGCGGTGCTTTTTGTTAATGCCTCAATGCTTATTTTTATTCCGGGGAAAAACGCGCCTCCCACCAACGCCCCGTATTTATCCAAGGCCATTATTTTGGTTACCGTGCCTAAATCAATGAAAATACACGGAAGGGGATAAATGTTTTTAGCCGCCACAGCAGCGCAGCTTATATCGGTTCCAAGAGACTGGGGATCGTCGGTTTTAATATTAAGTCCCGTTTTAAGTCCGGGTCCAACCACCATGACGGACAATGTGAACAATCGTTCCAATGCGATTTTAAGCTCCCCCGTGACCGGCGGAACTACCGACGATATAATACATCCGTTTACCTCTGTCGGATTAATTCCGTAAAGGCGGAGCAGATCAAGCGTAGTAATAGCGTATTGATCTGCCATTAGCCCCCGATTCGTCGCCGTCCTTGTTTGAAAAATAATTTTTTCTTTATCAAAAATAGATAAAACCGTATTTGTGTTTCCGACATCCGCGGTAAAAAGCATTCTCATTTCCCCCTTTTGCTTTTATTTATTTTGTCGACTTCCGTCTGCGGAAAAAAATCTTCAGCGCTGGCATCAAAGTCCATTAAACGGTACTGTTCGTGCTTAGATACTTCTTTATAAGGAATTATTTTCGGTGGCGTTACGCTTGTTTCTTCCGCAGGGTTTAAAAGCTCTGCCGCCCTTTCGGATTCATTTTCTCTTTCAACGGCGGCCGGGGATGGATTCTTTCTTAAAGGTTCATCTAGCTTAATTGTTTCATCCGTTAAATTTTCTTCTTTTTCTTTCGGATTTTCCTCTTCAAACTCTTCGGGTGGCTCTATTTCGTTTATCTGTATCAAATCGCTTAAAATGTCGTTTATCTTATTTTGAGACGACGCATCGATTTCCCCAAAACCGGCCTCTCCGTCGTCCTTTGTAAAAAGCATGTTTGACACGTCTAAAGGCAAGCCGTAATCGACTTCGCCGTATCGTTTTTTAAACCGATATGAAAATACGCACATCAATGCAAAAATCATTAGTCCCGTGGCGGTAAGCCACAGTATTATGTCTCTATCCGGGACATTATATTCAAACTCGATGCGATGCGCGCCTCCTGAAAGCTCTACTCCCATAAGCGCGTCCAATACAGTTGCGGGCTTTACCTCTCGCCCGTCAACCTTTATATTCCAACCTCGTTCTATCGGAACGGTGGTCAGCAGCAGCCTTTCTTCGGGGTAATTCGTTTCCACAGCAAAGCGAGTGGGAGAAATCTTTGTGACAGATGTATTTTCATTCATATCGCGCAAAAGTCCATAGTCATCGGCATATAATTCCTTGTCGAAATAGCCAAACATAATGTCTTTAAAATATAGATCCTCGCCCGTCAGCGTCAGGGTAACGGTAAACTCCTCGAATTTTTCAAAAACCCCCAGGCTTTTTGCGTTATAATTCTCGGTTTCATAATAATTGCCTTTCCAAACGTCACCGTTTATCCAAACATTAAGCTTTCGTTCATAATCGCTTGGCATCCAAAGGAATATTTCCCCTTCCTCAGGCGCGATTAACGTATATTTCAACTGGGAGTTCCGCCCATTTTGAACAACTTTATAGGCAATGTGTCCGCTTGCTTTAGACTCATTAACGTTTTCGGTCTCAAGAAACAAATCTTCTTCAGGTATAGTTTTTATATAGTCGCTAGAGTCGGTTTTGCCCAATATATGTGACATAAGGCGGTTTTGTTTCGCGAATACGTTGTCTCTATCCGCCGGATAGTCATCAAAAAAATAATCTAGCGTTATCGGATCCGTCAGATATGCTATCGGCATAGCGTCTGTATTCTGCTCAACCGAAATGTCCTCTTTGCCGGTTATTCGGCCGTATTCGTTATCGGGACAGGACAGTATATATTTTATGCCAAACAGGTCGTCGATCATAGGGGTGGCTCCGGTATATTTGGTATAATGCCCGCGAGAGGTCATACCCAACTCGCCAATAAGCGAAATTGGACGTTCGTTAAGCGTGCTGGAAGAGTGCGTAAGCCCATACATTCGAAGCGCCATAGGATCATTGGCGGAACGATTAAAGTTTTTTTCCACCCTAAAAAATCCATCGTCGTGCTCGTATATTTCGTCCATTTTCTCGCGAAGATATCCTATCGGCTCCACATAACTTTCGCGGTTGGAATAAACTATGTCGTTATCCTGGCTAACAAGTCCGGTTATAGTATTATAAAACAACTCGCCGCCGACCAAAATCGCCAAGGTTACCGCCGCCGCTTTTTTTATCCCCTGTTTATCCTTCGTTTGAATAATATACGCTGTAAATATCGCCGTTATTACAGCCGCCGTAGCTATTGTCGTAAGCTCCGGCAATAAATCCCTTTCTAAAGACTCGCTGTAACTGTCAAATTTCCCAAGCAATATGATCATGCCGAAAACCACCGCCCCGGCAACGGCTATTTGCTTTTTAGCAAAATATTTTATATTTTCAAAAGCCTCGGCACCACAAACGATAAGCAGAAACGAAACGATAAAGCTATAGCGATAAGGAAGCCAGTTTGGCATCTGCCCTCCGTGCCAAAGCATATCCGTCGGCCGAACAAACATGCATAGCATTAAAATCAATATTAAAAACGCATTGGAGATTCTTGAGCGCACAGTAACCTTTTTAAGGAAAAAATAGCATATAGCCATTATCAGCGTGAGCAACCCGCAATAAAAAAAGGGCAGCCCTTCCATGCGCACAGTATCATAACTGTTAGGCAATAACTTTCCGAATAGGTCAAACAGCGTAAAATTGCCGACCGCCGAATAATCAGGATCACTAAAAGTAAATTTGCCCATATTCAATGAATTTATCACCGGCACCAACATAAAACAGGAGCTTAACACCGCCGACGCGCCCGAAACCATAAACAGGCCAATACGGGCGAAAACCTGCCCGGCGCGAAGCCTGTCGTACGCGCGTGAAATCCAGAAATTAAAACAAAAATAAACGCAGGCGAAAATTCCTATCATGTACCCGATGTAAAAACAAGTAACAAAAGAATAGATAAGCGATACCGCAAGCATACGAAAACGGCCTTTTCTTATCAACTGCTCTATACCGTATATTACCAACGGAAGAGCAATAACTCCGTCAAGCCACATAGGATTCATCGTCTGCACCAATACATATGAGCAAAGAGAATACATCATGCTGAAAATAACGGATGTGCTTTTTCTGAATCCGCGCCCTCGATAAAGATAAACCGCGGCGGTAACCCCGATAGAACCAACTTTGGCCAGTATCATGCAAAGCAATCCCTCGGTTATGTGTTCACGCGGGAAAGCCCATACGATAAAACTGAACGGGCTAGCAAGGTAATATCCTATTATCCCCAAAAACTCTCCCGAAAGGTTACGGCTCCACGAATAGAAAAGGCTTTCTTTTCCCGAAAACACATCGTAAATATAATCAAAATAGTATACATATTGCGCGTTTAAGTCTAGCGACAGCACAGAATTGCCGGTTTCTATCTGCTGAGGACCAACTATCATCGCGCGGACAGGCTCCAACCATTCGGAATTTAAAAAGCCTAAGCCCGGATAAACGCCAAAGAAAAGATAAGCTAAAAACAATACGCCTGCCGGTATGAAAAATGCGGCGGCATAATGCCAGTTATTTTGCAAAATAGTCTTTAATCCTATTTTATTCTTCGACATCTGATTCTCCCACTTCTTCTTTGATGATAAATCTTGGCCTAAACTTTATCTCTTCATAGATTTTACTTATATAATAGCCTATTACCCCCAAGCCTATCATTAAAAACGAACCTACTATCAGAATAAGCAGCACGGTCGTGGGATAGCCCGCCAATGATTTCCCCTGAACAAACTCAACAATGGTGTAGCTTCCCAAAATAAACGCAAAAATCAAAAATATTATTCCCGCAAAGGTTATAAATTGCATCGGTACGTTAGAAAAACTGGTCAGATTTGAGATCGCGAAGCTTATCAATTTTTTATAGTTCCACTTAGTTTTTCCGGATGTTCTTGGCGCCACCTCGAATTCGATCTCAATAGTTTTAAATCCTATCCAACTTGAAAGCGCCCTAAAAAACGTCAGCCGTTCCGGCAGCCGAAGCAGCGCATCTACCGCCTTGCGGTCAAGCAGTTTAAAATCGCTCGCCCTCTTAACGTCAATGTTAGAAGAGCTTTCCATTATCTTATAGAATAATTTTGAGCAAAGCTTATAAAAAAAACTTTCTCTTCCTCGGCTTTGTTTTTTTGCCTCCACGACTTCATAGCCTTCGCGCCAAAAACCATACATCCTCGGAATAAGCTCGGGCGGGTGCTGAAGATCACAGTCAATGACCAAAACGCAATTTCCTTTAGCCGCGCCTAGCCCGGCAAAAATTGCGCCTTCTTTTCCAAAATTGCGCGAAAACCTGATTCCTCGAATATTTTTATCTTTAAGCCCATTAATAACGGCCCACGTCCCGTCAGCCGAACCGTCGTCAATGAATATTATTTCAAAAGAGATTTTATTATCATTTAATACTTCCTTTATCCGCCCGGCGACATTTAAAACATTATCCTCCTCGTTAAAGGCGGGAATAATTACAGACAGCATATCGTTCCTTTCAATTTTCATGAAGTATCCTTTTTAAAAACATAAGATTTCCGCTTTTTGTGACAACATGAAACGCTTTCGGATCTTCTCCCATCTGCATAAAAAGATCTCCTCTATAGTCTTTATAGTCGAATCTAAAAAAATTCCCGGTAAAAAGTCCGCTTTCTGATAAAAAAGTAAGCTTCGGTTCTTTTCGTTCAGGCATAAGCACAGTTACATTACCGCTTATTGTATTAATATTTACTGTATCGTCTAACTCTAAAAAGCTTATATCCACATCTGCGCTGTCGCTTTGTATATCTATCCTTCCTCCGGTGTCACTTACCTTTATATCGCCGGAACGGCTATTTATTTTAAGCTCTTTTGTATAAAGATAGTCCAAGTTCACTTCGCCCGAAGTAGTTATTATCGAAACGCTATTATATATACGGTCGGGCAACGATACATCCATGCGATAGTTAAGCTGGTCTTTAGAAAATAATGAAAAAGAAAAATCCGGATCTTGCTTTATTAAAATATCATGCATTGTTTCTTCTATAATCAAATCTGTTTCATTAACATAATTTATCTTAATGTCCTCTCCGTTATAGGTGTTTATATTCAATGGAATATTAGTCACTTCTATTGTCACATATTTTTTTATCAACACTGAGGTTTCAGTTCGGAATACACTGCCTTTAAACCCAAAAAGATTTACAGATATCAGTTGGAACGCTATCATCAATATAAAAGAGACTGCTGCAATTGATCCAAAAACCAAAATTATCTTTTTATCTCTCATATATCCTATACCAATCAAAAATTTTTGCGAACAGCTTGACCGCTTTAGGAAAGATCAATTTTATTGCAAAACTCAGGAATATAACAAATGATCCGCAAAACATTCCGGCAAAAAACAAAGAGACGGGCGAAAGGTCAGAAGCTACACTGCCAAACATGCCGACCATCATGCCAAGCCCCGTGGGAATTGCGAGCAAAGAAAGGGCCGTCAAAAGTATTATACCCAACGAAACAGCAAAAAAAATCCCGATTGTTAAAATGAATAACATAGCAAAAGGCAAAAATAAAAGATACTTTTTAATTTTTTTATTAGATTTCATATTTCACATTATACAATAGCTGCCGTATTTTGTCAAATATATCATTTTTGTAACATATACATAAATAAGTATATATTACCTTTTAAAATTTCTCTCACAAAAAAATTAAAAATTATTGAAAATTTATGTAAAATATGTTAAAATGATATTTAATATATATTACATTATCACAAATATTATTTAGATGTGAGGATTAAAATGAACTCTTTTTCTGAAATTTTTGAATATATAAAAAGTAAGCTTGATTTAACAGACACCGCAATGAAATTATGGATAGATCCTATTCAGCCAATAAAGTTAAATAATAATAAAGTAGTGCTGTATGTTGCTTCTTCTTATGGAAGACAAATCGTTTCTCAAAATTATACTCATCTTTTTGAACGGGAATTTCAAAACGTGTTGGGTTTTCCTGTAGAAATAGAATTTTTATGTGAAAATGATCTGACCCCTGAACAAAAAATAAAAATAGGCACTCCTATTCCTGAACTTCAAGACGATGATTTTATGCGTGAAAAGCTTGAGCGTTCAATAGAAGGAAGTTATTATCAGCATACCTTTGAAACTTTTATTGTCGGAGAAAGTAACAATTTAGCCTATGCTGCCTGTAAAGCCGTTGCCCAAGGACAAAACAACAATTATAATCCACTTTATATATACAGCGAGCCGGGTCTCGGAAAAACTCATCTTCTGTCTGCAGTGCGGCATGAAATGTTGAAAAAAAATTTAAATCTTAATATAATTTTAGTTCCGGCCGAAACCTTTATCAGTGAATTTATAAATTCTTTAAACTTTAAAAACACCGATGAATTTAATAAGAAATATCGCAGCGCCGACGTTTTGCTTATAGATGACGTTCAATTTTTTTCAGGAAAAAAAGAAAGCCAAAACGCTTTGTTTCATATATTTAATGAATTACATAGCAAAGCAAAACAAATAATTCTAACTTCAGACAGACCTCCAAAAGAGATAAATGATATAGAACACAGATTAATAACTCGTTTTGAATGGGGTCTTCTTGCTGATATAACTATACCCGAATTTGAGACAAGACTTGCTATAATAAAAAGAAAAGCCGAGCTTTTAGGACTCGACATTCCTCATAATGTTATGGAATATATAGCGGACAAGCTTAAAAATAATATACGTCAGCTTGAGGGTTCTATTATTAAAATGAATGCTTTGTGCGTAGTTACCGATGTTGCCCCTACCATATTAATGGCTCAAAATGTTATAAAAGACGTTTTAAGCGATCAGCAGCCTATACCTGTTACTGTTGAAAAAATAATATGTGAGGTTTCAAGTATTTATAATGTAACTCCCGAAGAAATACGAAGCCAAAACCGTTCCGCTCAAATTTCAACTGCAAGACAAGTGGCTATTTATGTAGTCCATAAAATAACAGGGTTATCTTATACAGCAATAGGACAGGAATTCGGAAAGCGTGATCATTCTACCATTGTCTACGCTATAAATAAGGTAAAATCCATTATAAAAAAAGATAATTCATATCGAGGAACTATAGAAGATTTAATAAAAAATATGGGGAATTTGTCTTAAAAGGTAATATTATTACTCTCTCACCAAGCAGTATATAAAAATTTTCAACTGTTTATTAGTTTTTAACAGCATATATATTTTAAAAACTCTAAAAACTAAAATAATTAAACATTTAAGTAAAATTTAAACATTTTAAAGTTAATAAAATATATAGAGTTAGATTATTATTTTTATATTTTTAGCTTTTCAACATTCTTTATTATTACTATTTAAATAATAGTATTATTTATTTTAAAAAATTATTTTTTTTGATAGGGGCTTTTGAGTTTGTTTTATAAACTCAAAAAAACTTTTTTTATTAAAAGTTTAAAAAAATAAACTATGAAATTTAAAGCTGAAAAGAATAGATTGTCAGAAGCTATTATAAATGCTTCTAAGGCTTGCGCCGTTAAAACTATTTTTAACGCGTTAGACGGAGTTTTGTTGAATCTTGAGGGGGATGTGCTCACTGTTACGGGGTATGATCTTGAAATAGGAATTCGTATAAAAATAAAGGTAGAAGGACTTGAAGATGGAGAAATAGTTGTGGATGCCCGTCTTTTCGGTGATATGATAAGAAGGATGCCCAGTGATTGTCCGATTGAAATATCTGTATATAATGAAAAAGACGTTAGTATAAACGCAGGGAAGGTAAAGCTGAATATTAACGGAGTTTCGAGCAGTAATTTTCCGAATATAATAGAATTGAATGAAAGCGTTAATTTTAAATTAAAAGAGGCTGTCGTTAAGAATATGTTGTATCAGATAAGTCATGCTATTGCTCAAAATGATATAAATCCTGCTCTTATGGGCGCTCGTTTTGATATTGAGGATGGAATATTATATGTGGTTGCAAGCGATGGAATGAGACTTGCTCTTAGAAAAGAAAAAATAAATTATAATAATATTTCATTTATATTGCCGGAAAAAACAGTCACGGAACTTATAAGAAATCTATCGGATTCTTATGAGGAAGAAAATTTTGTAACGGTTATAATAGATCATAATCAGATTTGCTTTTTAAAAGAAAATTATATTATATTTTCAAGATTGCTTGATGGAAAATTTATTGATTATAATAGAATAATAAATTTTCAGCCTAATAGAGAAGTTAAAGTTAATTGCCGTGATATGATTTATTCTCTTGAGCGTTCTCTTTTGCTTATAACGGAAAAGTATAAAAGTCCTGTCATATGTTCTTTATCGGCAGAGGGCGGAGAAATAATGAAAATCAGTTGTAAAACAAATTTAGGAAGTTTTGAAGAAAATATTGACGTAAAACATTCTGTTTTAAATGAATTTGCCAGTCATTCTAAAGAGTTTTCAATCGCGTTTAATCCTAGATTTATGATAGATGCTCTTAAAAGTTCGGGATGTGACGAAGTAAAAATTTCAATTATGAGCGAATTATCTCCAATAAAAATTTCTTCTGTTTCAGAAGGAGATTTTGTATTTATAGTTGTGCCGGTACGTTTAAAATAGGAGTTGAAATGAAAATTAAAATTAATCCTCCTTTTATAAAATTAGAGCAGTTTTTAAAATTTGCAGGAATAACTGAAACAGGAGGACAAGCAAAGCAACTTATTTTAAATGAACAAGTATTTTTAAATAATGAGATATGCGTTCAAAGAGGTAAAAAACTTTATGAAAATGACGTAATAAAAGTTTTTGGTTTGCCTTATGAGTATAAGTGTATATTTTAATGATAATAAAAAAGATTTATATTAGAAATTTTAGAAATATAGAAGAAGCGGAACTTTTATTTTCTGACAGCTGCAATATATTTTATGGAGATAACGCCGAGGGCAAGACAAATCTGCTCGAGGCTGTTTCTTTATGTATAGGAAAAAGTTTTAGAAATTCTAAGCCATATTCTTTTATTCCTTTTGATAGTGATAAAAAACCGCAGATAAAGCTTTGGTATGAAAGTGATAATTATATTGGAAAAGAAAATCTTATTGAATATAATTTTGAGGATAATAAAGCTTTAATAAAAACAAATGGTATATCTCAAAAAAACGCAATTGACTTATACGGAGAAATGAAGTATGTTTTTTTTGTGCCCGAACAATTACTGATGATAAAAGGAGTGCCTGAATTAAGGAGAGATTATATTGACTGTATAGTAATGCTTCAAAATAAATCCCATAAGAAAATAATGGAGAGTTATAGGGAAATTTTAAATCACAGAAACGTTTTGGTCAATGAAATAATAGAGGGTAGGGCAAATTCTTCGATGCTTTCTGTTTGGGATGATTTTTTAGTAAAACAAGGGGTAAATTTAACTTTTGGGCGGATAAAATATTTAAGCATGATAAAAGAGTTCGCCAAAGAGTTTTATCATTTGATTTCAGGCGGAGAAGAGATACTTGATATTTATTATAACAGTTCTGTATTCGGAAAAATTTTTGATATAAATACTGTTGATTTTAATGATAAATGCACTATTTATGACGTTTATTCAAAAAAATTGGAAGTTTTAAATGCGTTAAATGATTTTTGTGGTATTTTTAGGACAAATATCGGTGCCCACCGCGATGATATAATATTTATGATAAACGGAAAAAATGCAAGAGAATTCGGTTCGCAAGGACAACTTAGAAGTATTTATCTGGTATTAAAACTTGCGGAAGCGCGTATGATAAAGGAATATAATAAGGAAACGCCTGTTTTATTGCTAGATGAAGCGCTGTCTGAATTAGATGGCGGACGCCGGAATTTTGTAATTAATAATTTCAATGGCGCACAAGTTTTTTTAACTTCTTGTAATAAAGGTGATTTAAAAAGAGTGAGCAAATCAAAAATTTGGAAAGTAAGGGGAGGTCGTTTTGAATTATATACACTTGGGCAATGATGTATCGGTTTTTGAAAGAGATACGGTAGGTATATTTGATTTAGAAAAAACGAGCGTTAAAAAAAATGTAAATGAATTTTTAGCTGTTCAGCAAAAAAACGGGAAAATTTATTATTGCAGCCTTGATATGCCAAAAAGCTTCATTTTAACGCAAAATAAGACATATATATCAAATGTAAGCGTTTTAACACTAAGAAAAAGATTGTTAAATACTTGAAACTTTTTTAATTTTATGGTATACTATTATATAATATATATAAGTTAGAAGGTTTTGAAAATGAGCAATATAGTAAAAGAGCTTGAGGAAATAGAAGTCTTAGAGGCAGCGTCTTCCGCTGATGATAGGGAAATAAAAGAAGTTGAGGATATCTCGCCGGTCAGTCACGAATATGGCGCGGATGATATATTGATTCTTGAAGGACTCGAGGCGGTGCGTAAACGCCCCGGAATGTATATCGGGTCTACAGGTCCGTCGGGTCTTCACCATTTGGTATATGAAATCGTTGACAATGCTATAGACGAAGCGTTAGCTGGCTTTTGCACTAAAATCGATGTGGAAATATTACCTGACAACCAAATAAGGGTGACAGACGACGGACGCGGCATTCCGACCGGTATCCACCAAAAAGAGGGAATATCCGCGGCAACGGTGGTATATACAATCCTACATGCCGGAGGTAAATTTGGGGGCGGCGGATATAAAGTTTCGGGTGGCCTTCACGGGGTGGGCGCTTCGGTGGTCAACGCGCTTTCAGAGTGGTTGGAACTTACGGTTTATGATGGGGAGAAGGTTCATTTTCAGCGATTTGAGCGGGGAACGTATGACGAGGAAATGAAAGTAATAGGTTCTTCGGACAAGACTGGCACTTCGGTGACGTTTAAGCCGGATTGCGATATTTTTCCGGTCATAGATTTTGATTATGAAACGCTTCAGGACAGGCTTCGCGAGCAGGCTTTCCTTAACGCGGGGCTAGAAATAAGCATAATTGATTCGCGTGTTGAAAAAGGCGTTAAGAGCGATGCTTTTCGGTATGAGGGAGGGATCGTAAGTTATGTCGCTTGGCTACAAAACAAAAGACAGGCAGATGTTTTGCACGGAGACGTTGTTTATCTTAACGGGCTTATCGATAATATAACCGTTGAAGCGGCGTTTCAATATAATACTGATTTTAACAGCGAGGCTATAAGGTCGTTCGCCAATAATATCCACACCGGGGAAGGAGGCACCCATGAGGTAAGCTTTAAAAAAGCCCTTAACAAAGTAATAAATGATTTTTATAAAAAATATAACGATGAAAATCGTAAGAAAAGCAAAAAACCCCAGAAGTCAAACAAAAATTTGAAAAAAGAAGACGAAAAGCTAAGCGCTTTGTCCGGAGAAGCAATAAGGGAAGCCATTAACGCCATCATCAGCGTAAAACTTCCCGAGTGTGAATTTGAGGGACAGACCAAATCAAAGCTTGGCAACCCGGAAGTTGGGCCGGTGGTATATCGGATCGTGTCTGAAAAGCTGACATATTATTTTGAAGAAAACCCCGAAACTGCCAATGCGGTAGTCCAAAAAGCGATAAACTCACAAGCCGCGCGCGACGCCGCAAAAAAGGCGATGGAAGCAAAACGTAAATCAACGTCTGACGGAGCGGGGCTGCCTGGTAAATTAGCCGATTGTTACAGCAAGGATAAAGAAAAAACCGAAATATATATAGTTGAGGGCGATTCGGCGGCGGGTAGCGCCAAAAGCGGGAGAGACAGCGAATTTCAGGCTATACTTGCAATGTGGGGCAAAATGCTCAACGTTGAAAAATCAAGGATAGAAAAAGTTTTCGGCAACGACAAGCTTTATCCCTTGGTTAGAGCGTTGGGGACCGGGATAGGAGATGATTTTGACTTAAGCAAACTAAGATATGGACGAGTGGTGATAATGGCTGACGCGGATGTAGACGGTTCACATATAAGGACTCTTTTGCTAACCTTTTTTTTCCGTTTTATGCGCCCTCTTATCGAGAAGGGCCATATCTATATAGCACAGCCGCCGCTGTTTGCGATAAAGCGCGGACAATCAATAAGATATGCTTATGATGAGCCGCAGAGGGACATGTATATTAAAGAGCTTCAGGGAGACAGCGACGTTAAAGTTGATGTTGAGAGGTATAAGGGCTTAGGAGAAATGAGCGCCGAGCAGCTTTGGGAGACCACCATGGATCCCGCGAGACGCACTATGCTGAAGGTTGAGATGGAGGACGCCGCTAACGCCGATTTGGTTTTCTCTATCCTTATGGGAGATAAGGTTGAACCCCGGCGCGAATTTATAGAGACAAACGCACGGTATGTTTCTAACCTTGATATTTAGACGGAGGACTTATATTTGATAGAAATAAACTATGATAACAATCTTGAGGAAATAAAAAAGGGGTTTATAAAATTCCAATTCAAATATTCAATGAGACGCTCAGTGTTGTTTAGCGTTGTATACGGAATAGCTTTTGCGCTTGCCGCAGACATGTTTATTAAAAATCCGTCCGGTTTTATGGGTCCTATTATTATGGCGATAAGTCTTGGACTTATCGCTTCATTATGGATAAAACCTTTTATAGTGCGCAATAAGCTCGCGTCAACCATAACAGGTTTATACGAAGAAAAATACATTGCAAAGTTTTATGACAATAAAATTGTTATTGAGACGAAAGTATTTAAGCCCGGCGCCGGAACTATAACGGAGGATATAAATCAGGCCGCCGACGAGACGGACGAGCGGGGTAAGCCTAGTGAAGAGACAGAGACAATTATACCAACCGAAATAAATATTGCAACGGAACAGCTAGTTTCGATGGAAGACGACGAGATGTTTTTGCTGTTTGTTAATCGCTCGTTGATTTATATCTTTCCTAAGAGGTGTTTAAACGGAGAGCAGATAGAGGAATTGTCGAAATATTTCCGTGATAAAGCTATTTAATAAATTAAGTCTTAAGGAACGACACTAACATGAATGAAATAATCAAAATGCACCCGGATGAGCGGGTAAAAATCGTCGAGATAAAAAATGAAATGGAAAAGTCTTTTTTAGATTATTCCATGTCGGTTATTGTTTCTCGCGCTCTTCCTGACGTAAGGGACGGATTAAAGCCCGTGCACAGGCGTATTCTTTATACTTTGTTTAAAAAAGGCCTGACCAACGACAAGCCCTATCGAAAATGCGCCGATATAGTCGGATCTACGCTTGGTGAATTCCATCCTCACGGCGAGGGCAGCGTTTATGACGCGTTGGTGCGCTTAGCTCAGGATTTTTCAATGAGGTATATGCTAGTGGACGGTCACGGCAATTTTGGGTCTATTGACGACGATCCTGCCGCGGCGCAAAGGTATACCGAAGCAAAGTTGGCCAGGATTTCAGGCGAAATGTTGAGAGATATAAACAAAGATACCGTTGATTGGCGCTCTAACTATGACGACCGATTGCTTGAACCGGTGATATTGCCTTCGCGGTTTCCGAATCTGTTGGTAAACGGCAGCACGGGTATTGCCGTTGGAATGGCCACCAATATTCCGCCACATAATCTTAGAGATGTTATCGACGCGGTTTTGGCATTGATCAATGATCCCGATATAGAAATTGACAGCCTTATGAGCGTGGTAAAAGGGCCTGACTTTCCTACAGGCGGGATCATCATGGGCCATTCGGGGATGCGTTCGGCTTATTATACCGGACGAGGGAAGATAATACTTCGCGGGCGCGCAGAAATATCGGAGGAAAAAAATGATACGCGCATTGTTATAACCGAAGTGCCGTTTATGGTAAATAAGGCAAAAATGGTCGCCGCCATAGATCAATTGGCTAAGGAAAAGCGTATCGATGGGATTTCTGTGGTTCGTGACGAGTCTGACCGCAGAGGACTAAAGGTGGTAGTCGAGCTTAAAAGGGACGCAAACGCCAACGTGGTGCTGAATAAGCTGTACAGCTATACTCAGCTTCAGGACACTATTGGGATAATAATGCTTGCTCTTGTTAATGGCGAGCCGAAAATTTTAAATTTAAAAGAAATGCTTTCGTATTATCTGACTCATCAGGAGGATGTGATAACTCGCCGAACACGGCATGATTTTGATAAGGCAAAAGCGAGGGCGAACATTTTGCAAGGACTTGTGCTGGCATCCGATCATGTTGACGAGGTAATTTCGATTCTACGCGAAAGCCGAAACATTCCCGAAGGTAAGGAAAGGCTTATAGAGCGTTTTAAAGATGTGGACATGTCAAAGCTTATTTCCCGTGCTATAGAGGCCCATCCGGAGATTGAATTCGAGCGGGCAGTCGGTTTGAACGGCGAGCAAGCCGACGCTATAATCGCAATGAGGTTTGGCCAGCTCACGGGATTAGAACGTGAGAAGCTTATAGAAGAATTGTCTGACATAATGGATAGGATAGCTGAGTATATGGTCATATTGACCGACAGAACCAAAGTTCTTGAAATAATTTCTAACGACCTTAAGGAAATACGGCAGAGATACGGCGATGAACGGCGAACTTCAA
>JAISVH010000045.1 GCA_031271685.1 Eubacterium sp.
ATATTGGCGACTTCTGCAATATAATGAGCCGTTTCCGTAAGGCTTTTAAGCATTTCCTCACCCACTGTTTGTATTCCCAACTTTTGCTCGAGATTAGCTATAACCGTCGAAAGGTTGGCGTTGCCGGTGCGCTCCCCGATTCCGATAAAAGTTCCCTGCACCTGACGCACTCCCGCACGCACCGCCTCAAGGCTGTTGGCCACCGCGCAACCGTTGTCGTTGTGCGTGTGAATGCCAAGCGGCGCGCTAACCTGTTTTTTTATTTTTGATGTTATCTCAAAAATTTCGCTTGGCAAGCAACCTCCATTGGTATCGCATAATATCAGGGCTATAGCTCCTGCTTTTTCAGCGGTTTTTAAGGTTTCGACCGCATATTCGGAATTTTTTTTATATCCGTCAAAAAAATGCTCGGCGTCAAAAAACACTTTTTTACCTTTATTGACCAAGTATTCTATCGTTTGCCTTATCATATCCAAATTTTCTTCAAGAGAAGCGTTTAAAATCGCGGTAACATGTAAATCCCAACTTTTTCCAAAAATAGCGATATACTCGGTATTCGCTTTTAAAAGCGCGTTAAGATTATCATCCTCCTCAGGTTTTATAAATTTACGCTTGGTTGATCCAAAAGAGACTAGCTTTGCCTTTTTAAGAATATTTTTTTCAGCTTTTTTAAAAAACTCTAAATCTTTCGGATTAGAGCTTGGGTTTCCCGCCTCAATATAATCCACGCCAAACCTATCCAGGCAATTTAAAATTTTAAGCTTGTCCGACACCGAAAAGCTTATCCCCTCCCCTTGTGCCCCATCACGTAAAGTTGAGTCGAATATTTCGATTTTCATATGGTTTTTCCCCTTAATACATAACAGTTTGTGATATCTTCCAACATTTATTGTCTATGCGTCTGAATCCAAATCAACGCTAAACACGCCATACAACCTTAAAAGTTGCTTTTTCATCATTCCGGCCTCCCCAATGTCACATTCAATAGTTATTTCCATTGTTGAAAACCCAGAATCCGGCGTGGGATCAGAATGAAAAGAATGGATATTATGTCCTTTACGGCTCAAAACCCCTGCCACTCGCCTTAAAACACCGCTGCTATTTTCAGTTTTCAATATCAGTCTTTGCATAGATTGATCACTTCGCCTCCATCGAACATTTCTATTATAGGATTCCCTATATCTTGCCCGGCCGGAACCATAGGCAAAACGTTTATGTCGCGGTCAATACGACATTCTATCAAAACCGGCTCGCCATTTTTAGATAGAGCCAACGCCTGTTTCAGCATAAGCTCAACGTCTTCTTCACTTTCGATTATCAGACATTTAATGCCAAACGCCTCTCCAAGCTTCACATAATCCACGCTGCGGTCAAGAGTGGTATGAGAATATCTCTGTTCATAAAAAAGCCGTTGCCATTGCCTTACCATGCCAAGCACATTGTTATTGAGCACCAGTTGGATTATCGGAATTTTATATTTGCTTAGCGTCACAAGTTCACTCAAATTCATACCGAATGAACCATCGCCCGCCACATTGACTACCGTCTTATCAGGGCGGCCTATCTTTGCTCCTATAGCCGCGCCAAGCCCGAATCCCATAGTGCCGAGTCCTCCGCTTGTAATGAAGCTTCGCGGATTTTTATAAGTACCGTACATAGCCGCCCACATCTGGTTTTGCCCCACCTCGGTAGTGATTATAGCTCCATTATCCGTTAGCTTGTCCAACGTCTTAAGTATAAGCTCGGGTGTCACAGGAAATTCTTTTGTGCCATCCTGGCTTATATGCGTTTGAAAACTTTTGTCATGAATGGTTTTTACCCAATCGCCGTTATCTTTTTTCTTAAGTGTTTTATTAAAGAATGACAGCGCTGTTTTTGCGTCGCACACTATCTCCAAATCAACCGGAATATTTTTCCCGTGCTCGACCTCGTCGATGTCTATATGAAGTATCTTCGCCTTAGCGGCAAACTTTTGTTTATCTCCGGTCACACGATCGGAAAAGCGAGTGCCCAGCGCGATAAACAAATCGCACTCATGTGCGGCGATTGAGGCGGCGACAGTTCCGTGCATGCCCAACATTCCGATATAACGCGGGTCGGTTTGGTCAAAACAACCCTGTCCCATAAGCGATGAAGCCACCGTAGCGTCAATAACCTCAGCGAATTTTTTAAGCTCAGATTCAGCTCCCGATGATGTCACCCCTCCGCCCGCGTAAATAAAAGGTTTTTTCGAGTTTTTTATCATGACCACGGCATTTTCTAAATCTTGAGGCACGGGCGAACAAATATCTATTTTAATCGGCTCATACTTTACATATGCGCACATTTCAGCGGTAACATTTTTAGGCACGTCTATAAGAACGGGGCCCTTTCTTCCATCGTTGGCGATAAAAAAAGCTTTTCTTATGGCATCGGCCAAATCGTAAACGTCTCTAACTAAAAAGTTATGCTTCGTTACCGGCATGGTTATACCTGTTATGTCTACCTCTTGAAAGCTGTCCAACCCCAAAAGATCAACATCCACGTTCCCGGTTATTGCCAATAAAGGTATGCTGTCCATCTTTGCGGTGGCAATTGCAGTCACAAGATTTGTCGCACCCGGACCGCTAGTTGCTATTACAACGCCGGTTTTGCCGGTCGCGCGGGCATATCCATCCGCCGCATGTCCGGCGTGCTGCTCATGAGAGGTCAAAATATGCCTTATTTTATTGCTGTAACGGTAAATACTATCATATATATTTAAAACAGCGCCGCCCGGATAACCAAAAACCGTGTCCACTCCATGCTCTAACAAGCATTCCAATATTATATCAGCACCTTTAAGCCTCATATCATTGCTCCCTTCAGAAAATAAGCAATATAGCAAATCCGCAATAATGTTTTAAAAAGCTGTAGTTAACCTGCATAAGCAAGTTAACTACAGCCTTAACATTATTTTTTGATATTTTCTACAGCTGATTAACTATAAGCCTTAAACAAACCTTTATATACATTAAAATATTAACATATAATCATAATTTTGTCAAGTCTTAAGACTTTTAAAATATTCCTCGTTAAAAATAACTGAACTGCTTTTAGGTTTAATCTTTTTTGCTTTTTTATGATAATAAAATGCCTTTTCACGATCACCCAACCGGTCATAACACACGCAAAGCTCAATAAACGGTATAAAACCATAGCAGTCAGGGTCAGTAAATCCTTTCCGTTCGTTTATATCCAATTCTGTTGCGGCCTTAAACCAATGAACGGCAGTTTTATAATCACCGTTGCCCTGAAAAAAGCTGCCCAGCTTGCAACAAACTTCAGCGTGCGGTATGTCATAATAAAACGATTGAAGCATCCCTTTAACGCCTTTTATCTTGTCGTTTAGGCCGCAGTAACATTCGTATATGTCAAGACAAGCCTGAGCGTTGTCCTCCGACCACCCCTTGCCTTCGGCAAGAAATTTTTCAAACCATTCAATGGCTTCACTAAATCTTTTTAAATACATGAGTTCGCGCGCATAATAAAACTTATGCCTGGGAGAAAGCTCTCCGCTGCTTTTAATTTTTTCAAATATTTTTATATTACGCATAGGGTCGCTTTCTTTAATTTTCGCGTGACGCACAAATATTTCAAAGTTAACAATATTGCCGACCGAAGAAATGCATTCATGAATCTCCCCGCTCCATTGATAATTTTTTTCCCGCTTAAATATACGTTCGCGAAAATAGCTGAACACCGGTCTGCCGGCTTCATCAAACGCTATGTTATATCGAAGCATGGCGACATCTATATTTTTTTCAGACAGCTCCTTTTTCATCTTTAAGAATTTCTCCTGTTCCGAAGCGTCAAAAATATCATCGGCATCTAACCACATCTGATACTCCATGCTAGCCTTAGAAAAAGAAAAATTTCGTGCCGCCGCAAAATCATCGACCCATTCAAAATCATAAATTTTATCTGTATATTTCGAAGCTATCTCCTTTGTTTTATCAAACGAGCCTGTATCGACGATTATTATCTCATCGACCAACGCCTTTACGCTCTCGAGACACCGCGCCAAAACAGACTCCTCATCTCGAACTATCATGCATAAGCTTATCGTAGCCATATAAACCCCCTTCGTTTTTCTACAGCATTTTATGCGATTAAACGGCTAAGGGTTAATATAGCAGGCTGACTTTTTTACAAACGGCAAGTCTGCTTTGCAATTTTTTTCGTTCTATCAGAACACCGAACCGGAGCGCTTTTTATTTTATTTATTTTTATTTTCTTCTTCAACGGGCTGCGGATGTTTTGAAGCTTTATCTGCTTTTTTGACACGATTTCTTTTTATTATCTTAAAAACTATTAATAAAACTATTCCGGCCAATGCCCAAACGGGCGAACTGACCGCAACCGCCACAATTATCCACTGTATAACCGAAACTATTGAATTTATGACTGCCGCAAAGCCATTCCTTATAAAATACCGCATATCTTCAAAAGATAGCGCGTTCCAATCAATATCTTTATTGATTTTTACCGTATCGTTTTCCTGACGTATGTAAAGATTGACCGTTGCCATGTCCACAAGACTATCCAGCAATCTAACTCGACCCTCTGCGGCCTCGATCTCCTCTATAATTTTATCTATAGTGATCTGTATTGCTAAAATTTCATCGACATTATCGGCGTTTGCAAGCAGTTTGTAATATTGCTCAAGTGACTTGCGCTTGGTTTCAAGCCGCGTTCTTGTGTCATAATACTCATCAGTGACATCCTTTGAATTAGTTTTTAAATTAACGATATTGCCGTTTTCACCGGCATAAGCGATAAATGTGTCAAGGCTTTCCGGGGGAACTTTAAGCGTGGCGTTTATAACCGAATAGTCATCAAGATTTTGCGTTTCACTTGAAAATTCATGTCCTCCTAACCCTTTACAATAAGAAACGAGAGACAAATACAAATCGTTAGCGTCTTTTGTTTCAATCTCCAACGAAGCGTCACGAATAATTTTTCTTATGTTTTCGGAAGGTATGTCAGGGGTGACTGGTTGACTTATATCCGTCCTATGTCCGCTTGCGATAGCGGCTCCACCATATCCAAGCTGTTCGGAGCTCTCGTCTGACGCTATGAATTCAGCTTGAGCCAACCCATTGTCTGCAGCCCTTGCTGCCGGCGCTTCCATAGCGCAGGCGGAAAAGATCAACAGCATGCTCGTCGCCATAAATATTAGATTTGATTTTTTCATAACCTCTCTCCTTATACTTATTTAAATTAAAAATAGGCAAACTGCTATAATATAGAATATGTTAACAAAAGGAGTAAAATCCGCAAAATATAAAAAACTCACCGCCCAAATAAGGGCGGCAAAAAGCTTGTCAAGACACTTTAATATCAATACGTTTAGGCTGCACCGTTTCAATAACAAGCAATTCCCCTCCTACAGGCTCACTTATACGTCCTTCCTCATTATACTTAACGCAGGGATAATTTACGCACTCAACGCATTCGTACCGCTCCATTTTATTAAAGCAACAGTTATAAATAGGGCAGATAACTTCATCCACGAATTCAAGCCAAAAAACGCGGCCTTGCACCTCGTTGCATCCGGTACAATCATGAGGAAAATTAATGCATTCGCCGCAATCTCTGCCACAGCAGCTGACAATGTCGTCCATCCTTAATCCTCCTCTTAACTTATAAAAATTTATAAGAATCATGATTTGTTTAGGCCATTAAAAACATCCAAAAGCAATAAAAATCCTGATTAGATTATTTTGCCTAAAATTTTTTTAGTGTTGCCAAAATAAAGCCGAAAATAGCCAAACAAACCTTAAAATGCTTAAATTTTATAAAAACATCTTATATATTGTATCAGAATAATACAATTTTGTCAATATATAGAAATAATTTTCTAACTATTGACAAATTTTGATTAATAAGTTAAAATAATAAACATAGAAAAAAATAAGCTGTGAAATTGAATTTCTATTAATATAGTCAGTATAGTCAGTCAATTTCAAACCCCTAAAGGGTCTTGAAACAGCGCGCAAAGTCCGCTAGCACACCTAAGGTGCGCAACTGACCATGTAGCCAAGGTAAGACCGCCTTCGGTGGCCGTATACCGCGTTTTAAAAACCAATCAACTATAACAGCAAATATAGCGCCGGGGCGTAGCTCAGCTTGGTAGAGTGCCTGCTTTGGGAGCAGGATGCCGCAGGTTCGAATCCTGTCGCCCCGACCACATCATCAATCATCTATTGATAAACTCGTTTGAGTTCGGTAGGTGGTTTTTTCGAGTATGTCACAGGCAAAAAGCGTAAGATGACAGGAGAGAAACTATTCGAAAATATCGAATAGTTTAAACTGAGAATCGCGCCTACGCTTTCTGCCAGAGGATGCACGGAGTATCCAAGCACCGAGGTACGCAAAGTGACAGTAGAAAAAATAGAAGAGTATATGCCTGGGCGAATGCGAGGTGCACTATGATGAATCAACAGGATGTAGTCGGATTGCTGAAAAAAGCAGCCGAAAATAATATAGAGATATGGCTTGACGGCGGTTGGGGTGTAGATGCCTTAGTCGGGCGGCAAACCCGCCCTCATGATGATTTAGACGTGTTTGTTCAAAGGAGCGACAGTGGGCAGTTCATAGAGTTGCTAACCAAGGATGGATTTATCGAAACTGAAGTTGCATTTACGACTGAAGGGCATAAGGCGTTTTTCCATACTGACGGACGGGCTGTGGATCTTCATCTGTTTGAGTTTTCAAAGGAGGGTGCGTTGCTCTTTGAAGGAAACGCCTATCCTTCTGAAGTTTT
>JAISVH010000065.1 GCA_031271685.1 Eubacterium sp.
GTCATAAACCCTGTGAGAGATGCCTTTGATACCGCGCTGACAAAAATCAAAAATTTCTTCGATACTGCGTGGACTGATATTAAAAAGACATGGGAAGGGGTTTTGACTTGGTTCGATACAAAAATTATAAATCCTGTGAGAGATGCTTTTGACGATGCTGTTGACGCTATTTTCGGCTTTTTTGACGGACTATGGAAGGACATAAAGGGCATTTTCGATGATATTGGAGATTGGATAACTGGCTTACTGCAAGATTTGGGTTTGGTAAAAGACAAGGCTGATGATGCGGGTAGTGCCGCAAGCTCAAAGTCTTCAAAAAGTAGCAGTACAGCGGCCTATGCTTCTGGCGGCTTCCCTGCTATCGGTCAACTGTTCTTCGCTCGTGAAGCGGGGCCGGAGCTTGTAGGCACAATGGGCGGCAGAACGGCAGTAGCAAATAATGCTCAGATTGTGGCGGGTATCTCAAGCGGTGTTTTCAGCGCGGTACGAGCGGCAATGTCTGGCTTGCGGATGAGCATGGCCGTGGACACTTCTTCGATGAGAAGCTATGAGCCGCGCTCTTATGCGGTTCCGGCAAGCGGTTCCAGCTATGCGGTTGAAGACTATTCAGACGGATTCGAGGAAGCCTTGCGGAACGTGTTTGACGATTACCGCATGACCCAGCTTGTAGACGATATGCGCCGACAGGCCGACAAGCCGGAACAGACTGTTTTGAATGTGGACGGAAGGAAGATTGCGGAGACGGTAGACAATCAGAAGAAAGCAAACGGTTATAGCTTCGTGACGGCGTAACGAAGGGGGGTAAATCAATGGCGTATTTAGCGATAAACGGTTATGAACTTCCCCCTCCCAAGCGGGGGGTTCATCCCATAGTGACAACGATTGTGGATGCCGGGAGAAACGCGAACGGCGCGGTCGTAGGCCAGCGTGTCGGGCGCGACCAATACAAAATCGACGGCCTTGAGTGGCCGTGGCTAACTGCGGCTCAGTGGTCGCAAATGCTCAGAGCCTTATCCTCTTTCTTCGTGTTTCTGACTTTCGTTGACCCTGTGAGCAACAGCAGGAAGACCATTAGGGTTTATCCCGGTGATAGGACAGCGGATCCATATTGGGTAGACGATAACGGTAATCCTACTCACTACCGAAATTGTAAGTTTAATCTTGTGGACACTGGCGAATAGGGAAAGGAAAAGTACATGGAGATTTTTGTGCCAGTTGAAGGGTATAACGGACGTTATCTGATAAGCAATCAAGGGAACATGAAGTGCCGTCCGCGCTCACGTTCCAAGAAAGACTATGTTCCCTTGAAAGGCTGGATAGATAAACATGGGTACAGGCGAGTTGACCTAAACGATGGTGACGAGTGGCTTGTGCATCGTCTGGTAGCTTTGCACTTTATCCCAAACCCACTCCAAAAATACTCGGTCAACCATAAGAACGAAGATAAACTTGATAACCGTGTTGAAAACTTGGAATGGATGAGCCTTGCTGAAAACACGAATTACGGAAGTCGAACAGCAAGGGCGGCTGAATCTCAAAAGAAGCCGATATTGCGCCTTGATAAGCATACAGGTGTTGTTTTACAACGATACCCTTGCTTACAAGCCGCCGTTGCCGAAGGTTACAATCATTCAGCGGTTAGCCGTTGTGCCAATGGTATGAAAGTGAAATCCTCTGGTGGTTTCCTGTGGAAATGGGAGTGAAATAGATGCAGAAAGTCTCACAAGCCTATAAAAACAGCATGAAAAACCCTCTCCGCGAGAGGGCGCACATAAGGATTGTCTTCGGCGTTGTCAACCAAGAAGCTCAAGCGAAAGCTAAGATTGACAGTGGAGATTTTGCCTATTATTCCAATGTGCAAAATATCTTCTCGCCGGAGACCGAAAAGCCTGTTTACGCCACTTTGGAGGAGAATTTCACCAAAGTTGACGGCAGTATGTTTTTCCTTCCTCGGCAGAGCGCAGGGAACAGCTACTACGACACAGGACTTGTCGGCAGAGGGCTTGTTTCTGATGCCGATTATGAGTTGAAAATCAATCTTCATATTCTTACGGCGATTGATTTCAAAGGTATCACTATCAATTTCGGAGAGAACTACCCGGTTGATTTCGACATGGTTAGCGACAGCGGACAGATTATTGAGTTCAGAGGAAATACGGATGCGGTTTTCAGCACTCAAGAGGTTTTGACAAACACATCCTCTGTAAAATTTATCTTCTACACGACGAAGAACCCTCAGAGTCGGCTTCGAGTTTACTCTATCCGCTTTGGCTTTGGGCTGGTGTACTACAACGATTCGGTCATGTCTTCCACGCTTAAAAGCTATATTTCCCCTATCGGCGCGGATGTGCCGCAGATTGATTTTACGGTGCAGTTGAAAAACTATGACAAATACTTCAATGTGGACAATCCGAAGTCTGCAATTAACTTCCTTGAGACAGGACAGGAGATGGAGATTTGGTATGGTTACGAGCTTCCAGAGACAGGCGATATTGAGTGGCTTCGCGGTAATAGCCTGTTGTGTTCCGAATGGGAGTCGGACGATTTCACAGCGACCATCCGATGTCAAGACATTTATCGGAATATGGACTTGGAGTTTTATAAGGGGCGGTATGTCAGCGTAGGAATAAGTTACTACGACCTCGCTGTGACGATTTTAGAAGACGCAGGGTTGACGGATTACTACATTGACCCTCGGCTGAAAAAAATCTATACGAAGAACCCCATGCCGCGCGTACAGCATAAACAAGCCTTGCAGATTATCGCAAATGCTTGCCGTTGTACGTTGTCGCAGACAAGGTTTGGAACGATTGAGATTAAGTCTAATTTCATTCCAGAGTTGATTTCTCTCACCTCGACAGGAGAGGAGCCGTATTCCAAACTCCAAAATATTAGAAACACTGACCCAAAAGCCGAATACGGCACATTCGCTACGAATTATGCGGTTGCCAATGGCTCGATGTCTTTCTTGCCGGAAAGCGGAGGGAACTATCTTCACACCGGGTATGTGTCCAGCGCACAGTCGGACGAAAACGGACTGTTTACCGCAAACCCGATATTGACCTTTGTGCAGGAGTCGGCCTGTATGTATCACGGTATCAAGATAATTTTCGGTCATGCTCTCCCGGCAGGGATTACTATTCGCACCTATAATGATGGCTCACTTGTGGAGGAATACGTTGTCACGGAGGAGATAGTTAAAAATTTCGTCCTCCTGCATGACTTTGACGATTTTGACACGATGGAGCTTGAGTTCACGAAGACCGCAGAGCCATACAACCGCATTGTAGTGAACCAATTTGCTTTCGGTGACATTACCACTTTCACCATGACGCGAGTTGACATGACTTCTTCCCCAAAGGCCATTAAGCAGGAGTTGATAAAAGAGGTCATTGTTCCTTGTTACAGCTATCAGAACGGCACGGTGGAAGATAATCTCATCAACGAAGAAATTACTGTGGCCGTGAATGATACTTACACTTTCTATGTTGGAGAACCCGCATACAATTTCCGGGTGGAATTTAACGATAGTGCCGCAAACGCAACTATCCTCTCTTGGGGAAATTATTATGTTACAGTTCGCTTCAACATTGCGGGAACCTATTTCTTTGAACTTTTCGGGTATCGGTACAAAATCACAGAAAGGTATTCGGTCGTGTCGCTTCATAGCAGGGGTAAAACAATCAAATGGGCTAATCCTCTTATCTCCGATATGGACACGGCGAACGACCTTGCGGCGTGGCTTGGTGATTATTATAACTCCGGGATTGAGTATGAGTACACCACTCGCGGGAACCCGGAGATAGACGCGAACGACATTATTTACCAAGAGAACGAGTTCCATAAGGACATGAAGGTGAATGTATACCGCTCGACCACAATTTTCAATCAGAGCTTTTCGGGAGAAGTCACGGCGCGAAGGGTAGGAGGGTGATTATGGCTTGGACAACACCTAAAACAGACTGGAACGGTTCTACGGACGCAGAGGGAGTTTACAGCGGAGACAGGTTCAATGCCGAGGACTTCAACAGGATAAAGAACAACCTCGAATACCTTCAAGCCCTCGCAATCACGCTGTATAAGGAGTTCACGATTAACTTACTTGGCGTAGACCGTACCCCGGCAGATTATTTCTACGCCGATGAGATAAATCGGCTTGAAGAAAATTTGGTTACTCTCAACCAAAACACTCTAAAGCGACCGTATGGCTCCTCTATCACTTATATGGATAACGGAAACACAATGGATTTCGTTGAGCTTAATCGGTTGGAGAGTGCCATGCTTGACCTTTATAACAGGCTAACAAATCAATCTGAGGGAAGGAGAATGTTTACATGGAACTTCGGGATGAAAGGAGGTGGCTTCTAAATGGCGTGGGTACTGCTTCCTGTTGATTATACAGATGCCGTGTGGAGCGGCCTTAAACGGTTTGTCGAGGTCTCAAACGATGATGGCACGGTGTCGTTCCAAGATGTGACGATTTACACGAGCAAGGAAAAATCGTTTTTCGGGGCAAAAGACGCAAACCGTATGAACGAAGCTCTGAACACTATCATGTCGATGGTGGAGAACGGCACAAACCTCTATGCGGCCTTTCAGAATTACTTTGCGGGGCAAAAGACACTCTTTGAGCAAGCCGTCGACACGATTGAGCAAGGCTTCAACGACCACATTGAAAACGCTGAATCCGGCTTCGACAGCTACCTAGCGACCACGGAGCAGGACTTCAAGGATTATGTCGATGGGTTGAAAGCGCAGGGTGACACGCTCATCCTCGAAATCAAGACTGATTACCAAGATGATATGAACTTGTTCAAAAATATCCAAGAGCAGATTTTCCAAGCTTGGTTCCAAGCGGTGCGGAATCAACTCGACCAAGATGCCGCCGGAAATCTGCAAAACCAATGCACCGAGCTTGACGAACGGCTCACGCTCCTTGAGCAAATGACTTTGCAGAATGACTTCTCCGCGCCGATTGCTACGGACGATGCAGACATTACCCTAATCACGGATGATTTAGATTTCGCAATCCTCGCGGATTGGAAATATAAGAAGGAGGATTAATACATGGCAGTTATCAGTATTCAGACCAAGAAAGTGCCTGATTTGCCCGAAAAGCAAGCCGTTGGAATCACCGACCAGTTGATGATTCACGATGGAACCGGACTGAAAAGGGTACAGGCCGGGCTTCTCTTGGGGGTCAAAAACGAGTTTCAAGGTATATTCGATCCTGCGACCGGGAAGGACGAGTACGGTGATGACCTTCCCGCTCCGGCCACGGAAAACAGCACCTTTTTTTGGGTTTCCACCGGCAACGCCACATGGACACCCCCCGGAGGCTCTACGGCGATTGCTTGGAAACTGGGCGATTGGTGCATCTCGGACAGTGTGAAGTATGACCGAGTTCCTTTTTTTACGATAGACATGGTCGCAAGACAGAGCCTGGATATCGTTCAAAACATGTTCTATGAATTACTAAACTCAGACAAGGCAAGACATAACAGCATTTACCGGGGAAAATACTTGGGTGACGCAGTTACGGACGCACAATACACCGCAATCTCGACGGGCAAGTTTGATGACTTATTCATAGGTGACTACTGGACAATCGGCGGCGTGAATTACCGCATAGCGGCGTTTGATTACTACTATCGTTCTGGCGATACCGATTTAACCATACATCACGTTACAATTGTGCCAGACACCTCTTTCTATGACGCACAGATGAATGCAACAAACACAACGACTGGCGGTTACACAGGTTCGGCGATGCGTGCCACAAACCTTGAAGATGCTAAAACTGCAATCAATGCGGCGTTCCCCGATCATGTGCTGACGCACCGTCAATACCTTGTCAACTCCGTTACGAACGGCAGGGCAGGCGGCGGTGCATGGTTTGATTGCTCAGTTGAGTTGATGAACGAGATTATGGTCTATGGCACGGGGATGTTCTCACCTGTTTCAGACGGTACAAACGTTCCGCTAAATTACACCGTGTCCAAAAGTCAGTTACCGTTATTCTTTTATCGGCCCGACCTTATCTCGAACCGCCAATCGTATTGGCTGAGAGATGTTGTTTCCAACTCGCTCTTCGCCAATGTGAATTACGCCGGCGATGCGAACGCCCGCCTCGCTAGTTCCTCTTATGGCGTTCGCCCCTCTTTCTCACTATACCGTTCCTGGAAATAAGTATAACACATAAAACAAAATCAATTGTTGTTAGGGAGGAAAATCATGTACACAATCACGCTAGCAGACGGGACCAAACTGACGAAGCTCGAACTCAACGGCAATAACTACGTTGCCCCCGGTCTTATCGAAGACTCGTTGTTCGAGGGCAATCTCGGAACCATCACCATTTCGGACGGCACGAGCACCGAGACCTACGAGGATATGGTTTTGGTTCAGAACACGACTTATGACGGTAAGACCTCGTGGTTTATCCTCAGTGAAAAGCCCCCGCAGGAGAAAGAAAAAGAAGCTCTCAATGCGGAGATAACGGCTTTACAACTCGCGCTCGTGGAAGTCTATGAAACACTTTTAGGAGGGATGTAATCATGGCAAAGGTATACGCTGACCTCATTCGCAAAGGTCTCAAAAGCATTGACGATGTTCCTGTGTCCTTGCGAGAAGCAGTCGAAAAGCTCTTGGCTGAGTAGGTGACATTATGCGGGTATTTCAATTCTTTGGGCGTTACTTCATTTTTGCAAACAGGAGGGAGGTGAGAGACATGGCGGTGATTTACGTTACCCTTATCGTCAAGGGTAAGTACAGCTTTGCGAACGTACCCGAAATCCTCAAGGGGAAGGTGAGCGAAATGCTCAACGACCTTGACCTCGGAGAACTGGCGCAGTAGTCTTTTAGAATCACAAGTGTATATCATGCTCTAAACAGAAACATAAAATTGGAGGACGCGAAGATGGATAGCAATACAGGCCAAGTTCTAAATACAGTAGCGGAAAATTCGGGAAGCGATTTGTTGTCCTTCTTCGTTGTTCTCGCAGTGGTGGGAATACTTATCGCTATCCCAATTTACACAATCATTCTGAAAGACCGGAAGCAAAAAAATCAGTATGAACTAAAAAGACAGGAACAGGAGATTTCCCGAGAAAAATACTTAATCGAGATCATTTCTGCAAATACTTCTGTTTTGAATGAATTGAAAGTTTTGCTGAATACCGATTTGCGCGAAACTACAGCTGAATTGAAAGCAATGTCAATGAAACTCGGTGATATAAACACGACCTTAATTCGGCACGAAGTTCTGTTACAACCCTTTTTAGTAGCAAACAACATGACTATTCCGAGAAAAGGAGAAGAAAACGATGGGAAATAGTTCTTTAGTAGCCTACACAAAAATATCTCCGAACAAAACCAGCCCTCGTAATCATGTAATCGATACAATCACCATTCATTGCGTTGTCGGACAAGTCACAGCAGAAACCCTCGGACAGATTTTCGCTCCCGCAAGTAGGCAAGCCGCGAGTAACTATGGCGTGGACAGAGACGGTCGTATCGGCATGTATGTTGAGGAAAAAGACCGCTCATGGTGCACTTCGTCCAGCACAAACGACAACCGAGCAATCACAATAGAGGTCGCAAGTGACACCACCCATCCTTATACTGTCACAGACAAGGCTTATGCCGCGCTCGTTGACCTCGTGACGGACATTTGTAAACGCAACGGCATTAAAAAGCTCATGTGGCAAGCCGATAAATCACTCATAGGCCAAGTGAACAAGCAGAACATGACTGTACACCGCTGGTTTGCGAACAAAGCTTGCCCCGGTGATTATCTCTTTGAGCGATACGGCGCAATTGCGGATGAGGTCAATCGGAGATTGGGCGCGGTTCTTGATGAGACACCTGCACCTATCGACATTCTGTATCGGGTACAGGTTGGCGCATTTTCTAAAAAAGAAAATGCGGAAGTTATGCTTGCCAAAGTGAAAACAGCAGGATTCCCGGCGTTCATCACCAAAGCGTGATTTGCAAATAATAAAACAGTAGGAGGTCTACGATTATGAGTACAAAAACAAAAGATTGGTTTCGCGCCGCTGGGGTTAGAGCAGCCAAGACCGTGGCTCAAACGGCCGTTGCCACCATAGGAACCGCTACGGTTTTGGGTGCCTTGGGCTGGAAAATGGTAATTAGCACTTCGGCTCTGGCCGGAATACTTTCACTTCTCACCAGCGTTGCAGGATTGCCTGAAGTCAAAAACGAGTAATATTTTGCGCTTATTATGACAGCGAAAAAAGCCTTATATCATGCGAGTTTGTGTTACTCACTTGTTACTAACGGAGAGATTTTTACACCTTTTCAGAGCTTCTAAAATCTCCGGAAGCCGCAGAAATGAAGCAAACAGCGGTGTTGCATAATCGTCAGAATTATGGTATAATAAATATTAAAGATATAGAATTAGTTGGGGCGAAAAAATGATTGTGTCGCTAGAAAAAATTACAAAGCATTATAATGGGACGTTAGTTCTTAATAATATTGAGCTTACGGTTGAAAATAATGATCGTATTGGTTTAGTTGGCATAAATGGATGTGGGAAATCAACTCTTCTGCGAATCATTACAGGACTTGAAAGCCCAGATAACCTTTCTTATCCTAATGAACCGAAGATCTATAAAAATAAAGATTCTCAAATTGGTTTCTTATCACAGAATTCGGGATTTGAAAAAGATATTTCTGTTTACAAAGAAATGCGAAGTGTTTTTAAAAAACTTGACAATATTTCAGAAAGAATGCGGCAAATCGAACTAAGAATGAGTGAAATAGATGACCATAAAAATAATATCTATTGTGAATTATCAGAGGAATATTCGAGACTATCCACTTATTTTGAGATAAATGAAGGATATTTGATAGATATAAAGATCGACAAAATTTTAAACGGTATGGGTTTCCCTCCGGAAACACACGACAGAATAATTTCCACACTAAGCGGAGGAGAAAAAACACGACTAGCCTTGGCTAAAATTTTACTTGAGAATCCCACTTTGCTTATTTTAGATGAACCCACTAACCATCTTGACTTTAACGCTGTTATTTGGCTAGAAGATTATCTTAAAGACTATAAAGGCGCACTCTTAATAGTTTCACATGATAGATATTTTCTTGATAAACTTTGCTTATCTATTTGCGAAATCGAGCGAGGAAGGCTTTTGCGTTTTAAAGGAAATTATTCATTGTTTTTAAAACAAAAAAAAGCGCTTGCTGAAAAACGATTAAAAGAATACGAAGCACAGCAACAAAAAATAGCAAAAATTGAAGATTATATTGCAAGAAATATAACCCGTGCATCAACCTCTAACATGGCAAAAAGCAGAATAAAAATGCTAGAGTCTATGAAAATCATTGAAAAACCTATCATTTACGAAAAAGCCGCAAAAATAAAGTTTGAATATAGTATTAAACCGCCTTTAGATATTCTTAATGTAAATGATATTGATGTTACCATTTATGCTGGAGATAAATCATTAACTCTTATCCGCTCACTTTCTTTTAACGTAAGGCGCGGCGATAAAATTGGGATAGTAGGTTCAAACGGTGTTGGAAAATCTACTCTTTTAAAAGTTATCCAACATATCTTTCCCATACACAAGGGAACCTTAAAGTGGGCAGACAATGTTAAAATTTCTTATTTTGATCAGGAAAATTCAAGACTAAATATGAATGAAACTGTTATAGACGCATTACATAACAAATATCATTCTATGACAGATGTCGAAATCCGTTCAATGCTCGGGCGCGTGCAATTGACCGGTGAAAATGCATTTAAAAAGGTAGGTTCAATTTCAGGAGGGGAAAGAGCAAAGCTTTGCTTCGCCTTAATGATGCTTGAGCACGGCAACGTTTTGATTTTAGACGAACCGACAAACCATCTTGATATCTCAACTCGCGAAGTTATTGAAAACGCTCTCTATGAATTTGACGGAACGGAAATCTTCGTTTCGCATGACAGATATTTGCTTAATAAGATTTCTACTCGTATAATAGAAATAACTGAAAATAATTTGAATAATTATATGGGTGGATTTGAGGAATATGTAAACATAAAGCGTGCGGAATCTATAATAAAGCATAAAAAGGCGGAATCTGCCGGTATCGATGAAAAATTTGAAAAAATCTACCGTTCAAGAGATCAGCGCTCTGAAGAAGCTAAAAAAAGACAGCGCAAAAAAAATCTTGAAATGGAGATCGATCGTCTAGAATCAGAAGTTTTAAAAATTGAAGCCGAAATAGCCGATCCCCAAATTTTTTCCGACTATATTTTAGCGAGAGAAAAATGCGTTGAGCTTGAAAAAACACGGGAAGTTTTAAATAAATTTATTGATGAGTGGCTGTCAGATAATTGACAGTAATCACAGCGTTTTGCTAAAATAAACCATATAATTAAACTGTTCCAATAAAAAACCTAAGCTGTTTTAAAGCAAATGATTTAGGTCTTTATTTGCCAGCGGATTGCGTTGCCCCAAAAGTGAATTCAATCTTAACTTTGCCGCGGCGTCATAGTGATTTGTAGTGCTTCCATTACTTGAATAGTCTCGATACCGTATATGTAGGATTTTTGTAATTAAAATTGCCTCGTTTGACGAAAGAGCCGCAGAAAATCTAAACATTCTTGTTTATGTGAACACGTTTTAGCTGTCAGTCTGGCAGCTTTTCGTTTTTTATAAGCAAAACCGCCATTATTATAAGCATTACTGACGCTGTCGGATTTGCTATTCCCGAAAGGTAAAAATTTAACGGAGCGGAGATGGCCTTACTCCAATTCACGGTGCCGGTGGAAAGCGACAGATCAACCTTTGCAAAGCCGGCTATTATTTGACATAGCCCTGCGCTTAAAACAGCAGCGGGCAGACGAGCCAACAAAAAAGGTTTAATATTTATCTTATTGCCGATCAGTGCCGCTGTCTGCATAATTACACAACATCCACCAAACGAAGTCAGCGCCGCTATCAACGGTAAAAGTAAAATATTATAACGAGGGAAAGCCAAAACATTACTTATCTCTAAAAATGTTAAGAGTCCCGCCGAAAACACTCCATGACTTAACGGTTCGCCGCAAAAAAACCGCACTGTCTCAACAATCAAAGAAAAAAATATTATCATTGAGCAAACCGTAATTATAGACGTTGACGCTGAAAGTACAGATGAAATCATAATTTGAAGGTTGATTTTAATATCAGCTTTAAATTTTTTATACATGATGGGTCGTTTGACATTAGCGGCAGCTGAAAGTAAAAAGCAGGAAGCCGCGTTTGCCAAATATACATAAAGACCTATTTTAGCGTTCCCAAAAATACCCATCCCTACTATACCCATTAAAAAGACTGGAGCCGCACAATAACAATACGGAAGCAGCGCGCTCGTATCAGAGCGTCCGGAGTCGGCTATTAACTTTGCGCCAACAGGGTATCCGCCTATAAGGCTTAACATTATTATTGAAAATTCCTCGCGGTCGACATGTATTATAAATCGTAAAACAAAATATAGCGGAGCGAAAATCATGCTATGCAGGCCGCTTTTAATTAAAAATCCAGAAATAACCATAAAACCGAACAGTGAAGGAATTATGATGTACAGGCATGTTTCTACCGAAGCTTTTACTGCAGCTATCATGTTTTCTGCGTTAAATATATTTACGGCGCATATTATTATTACGGCCGCCAATACCAAAAAAAATTTTAAATGTTTTGTCATTTTTTCCTTTTCACCTTTTTTTCTTTCGACCGATATCCGCATTACGCAATACACTTTTACATATATATTTCTAAGGCGGTGAAAAAATGAATATAAGTTATATAGCAAATAAATATGAGGAATGGAAGCAGGGATTAAAAAAACATTCATATTTACAGCTCACGGATAACAATGAGCTTGTTATAGACAATTGCAAGACAATAGTAAAATATGACGAAAACCTGATCGAGCTAAAGCTTGCGGGGAGCGGATTAAATATAATAGGACGGGGTCTTAAGATGAGCAATTTCGGTTCGGGTGGCGTTATAATCCGGGGTGTTTTTGACAGTTTAAAATTTATTTAAGCGGAGGACTAGTATGAAAATAATAAAATCTGATGAGGTAACGGTAAGGGCGGAACTTTATGGAAATGACGGACAAGGATATATTAACGAGCTTATAATTAATAAAAATATAAAGCTTTGGGATATTGAGTCAAAAGGTAATGTCATAACTTTTAATATCCACGTCTCAGACTATCGCACTGCGGCGGAGACCGCTAGAGACCTGGGAGGTAAAATAAAAGCGATAAAAAAACGCGGCGCTTATTTCGCACTAAGGAACTACCGTAATAGGTATGGCATACTTTTTGGTGCATTGGCATTCGCATTTATTATTATAACGTTATCTAACTATATTTTAGATATAAGGGTTTCAGGCAATCAAGAGGTCAGCGATAATCAAATCGTTGAGCATCTAAATACAATCGGAATTTCCACCTGGATTCACACCGGGGATATAAACAAAACTCTTGCTGAAGCCTCGCTGCTTAGGGCTTTTGACAGACTAGCGTGGACTAGTGTCGAGCTTCAAGGCAGCCGTCTGTATATAAAGATAAGCGAAAAGGAAGCGACCAACGCTAGTAATTTTTCAACCGAAATTCCCTGTAATATTGTCGCTAATCGCACAGGGCGAATTGTTGAAACCGAGGTTTACCGTGGCAAGCTTACACGTCCGTTGGGATCGGGTGTGGCAAAAGGTGAAATGATCGTCAGCGGCACAATCGACGACGGCGCCGGAAATATCCTTTTTCAACATGCCGACGCAAAAATAATCGCGGAATGTGAAGAATTCGTCACATTTTTCGTTCCATATTTTTCAATTGAAAAAAAGAAAACAGGCAGAGTCACACAAAAAGATTATATTGAATTTTTGGGCGGAAGCTTTCCTCTGTTTTTAAACGGCAAAGTTCCTGAAAACTCAACCTACCACGAGCAGATGAGGCATCCGTCTTTTTTAGGGCTTAAGCTGCCGTTAAGGATAAAAAGCGCGGTTTATACAGAATATGAAGAGATAGAAGTTATCAGGCTAACCGAAGATGTTTTATCGGAACTTACAAAACAGATAGATAATTATGAAAAAAATTTTTATGGCGACACCGAAATTGTAAAATGGTATACCGAATATCTGCCTGACGAGGACGGAGTCCATGCGGAGGTCAGCATTGTCTATAGGACTAATATAGCGGAAAAATCAGAAATTTATGCAAGATGATATGAGGAATTAACCATAAGTCATCTTCAAAAAAATTTTTAAACATCGGCGGCGAGAGTTTTTATGGGATTCATTTCAATAAAAACGCAATTTGCTATAACCGCGTTGTTTCACACCGCTATAGTTAATTTACTATAACACTTGTTAAAACACCGGAAGCGGTTTCATCGCAGATGTTTGAATTTTAATAAATATTTTTATTTATTGGAGGTTACTATGCGGAAACAAATTGCAGAAATTCTTTGATATTTAAGCTAAAGAATATTATTTAAGCACGATAAAAAAGATGAAGATATGTTTAAAAAGTATCTTTGAAACTGCTATGGCAAATGATTTATGCGCTAAAAATCCGACTAGAATTATAAAGATATTCTTTGGTTTAGTTAGTGAGAAGAAAAGAACATATCTCGAAGATGAAGTAAAATATATTCTTGAGCTTACGGATACAATGCCTTGAGATATAAGCATGCGGATACTCTTTTTAAATAATTTTGACTGTTTTTAAAAATTAATAGAATTTATACTTGACAGGTTGCAAAAAAAAGTGTATAATAATTAACGTATTAAATAAACAAAATATAATATGGGAGTGTTCCCGAGCGGCCAAAGGGGGCAGACTGTAAATCTGTTGCTTTCAGCTTCGGTGGTTCGAATCCACCCGCTCCCACCAAAATGGTAATATTAAAGCCCATCCTGAAAACCCGTTGTACAAGCGGTTTTTTCGTATATTTAAGCCCCGAAAATCGCAAGGTTATTTTTTATATGCTTTTTCGCTTTTTGCGCTGTATATATGAATTCCTCTTGACCGCAAAAGCCGCAAAATTAAATATTAATCGTACATAGCCCGCTGAAATCAACGCTCATCGGGCTTTTTTATTTTTAGAAAGGATATGAACACTGTAAACAAAGAAAAACAAATTGACTTTCACATGAACTTTTATAGTTAATTTACTATACTATCCTTTGACTGTCAAAATCGATGATCCCGAATAAAACGAATTTTAGTTTGTCGAAACGGATGTCAGCATTCTCAATTACCATGAGGACATCATACGGAACGCGGCGGCGGCTAAAACCCATCGCGGTGGTAACGTGGAGATGTATGAACAATTTATACGTGTCATAAACAACTCTTTGAGGGGATGAGCAAAATATACGTTCCAAAAGGAGCGAAAACAGAGTATGCGGCTGAGACAGAATTGGGCGGGTGTAATTCTTTTGTGATCGCACCAAAAGCATGCGATTGCAACGGAGATTATGCAATAAATTCCAAAAATTTGACCTATATGAAATTGTACTTATTTGGCAGGGAAGGGTACACACGAATCCGCCATGAACTGGACTCAGGACGGAAGGGTTGACATAATGGATTTAACGTATCATAAGCGTGTTTTAACGAGAGCGTCGGGTTTTGAAGCGGAGTGGGCAGTTTACGTTTGATATTTTATAGCAAATTGCGTAAGCATGGGAGTGAATTCCATGTTTACGCTCGCCGCTGAAAGCAGCACACTGCGGCAAAGCCGCAGTGTTTATATCATTTTTAAAAAATGTAAACGTTTTATCAAAATGCTATGAAACTACCCATGATTTTTGGCGTAATAAAAAACTTTAGCAAAAAATGCTTTACAAATGATAAGATTTATGATATAATAACCTCACCTGTTCAAAATCAGAGGTTTCAAACGGATTTCCGAGAACATTGAACCATAAATAGGCGTTGTGCGCTGTGAACTCACCTTTGCTTGTCGCTGACGCAACAAATTTATGATATAACCGCGTTCATGCTCCCTCCTCTTAGGCGGCGTATTATTAAACACTTGAAGTGGCTCCGCCGCAGATGTTTGAATAGCGTCTTAGATTGCATAGATTGACGCAAGTATTGTTTGACATTTACTTGGTAAAAGGCTTATGCCCGTTCAGGGAATCGCTGTTACCTTTTACTATGTTTATGTATATATTTTTAAAAGGAGTGCTTTATGTTACTGAAAGAAGAAAAAAGCGCGGTTATTGAAGCAAACCGCACCCATGAAAATGATACCGGTTCTCCGGAGGTTCAAATCGCTATACTCACAAAAAGAATCAACGATTTGACTGAACACCTTAAGATTCATAAGCATGATCACCACTCAAGGCGTGGCCTGCTTAAAATGGTCGGCCACCGCCGCAATTTGCTTAATTATCTGATGAAAAAGGATATTGAGCGTTATCGCACAATTATAGCGAAGCTCGGTATTCGTAAGTAAAAGAATACTGTTATTCCGCTAACTTTATAGACATTTTTGTCAAGGAGGGACAGTATGTTCAAAAATAATAAAATATTTAAAACGATGTTTGCGGGTAGAGAGCTTATTGTTGAAACCGGAAAGATGTGTGAGTTATCCAACGGATCGTGTTGGGTGACTTATGGTGAGACAGTAGTGATGACTAACGTTGTCGCAAGCGAAAAACCCCGTGAAGGCATTGATTTTTTCCCGTTGGCAGTGGATTTTGAGGAACGCCTTTATTCGGCGGGTAAAATTCCCGGTGGATTTTTAAAGAGAGAGGGAAGGCCTAGCGAAAAAGCTGTTTTGACTTCGCGAGTAGTCGACAGGCCCATAAGACCTTTATTTCCTAAAGATATGCGCAACGATGTTTGTGTAGTTATGACTGTGCTTGCCGTAGATCCCGATTGCTCACCAGAAATCATGGGCATGATAGGCTCGTCTATAGCGCTTTCTATTTCTGATATCCCCTGGAATGGACCTATTGGGGGCATTTCCGTCGGTTTAGTGGATGGAGAAATTGTTTTAATGCCTGATGCAGAGCAAAAAGCAAAGTCGGATTTGAATCTCACCGTTGCTTCCGGTGCCAAAAAAGTAGTAATGATCGAGGCCGGCGCAAATGAAGTTTCAGACGAGACTATGATTGAAGCAATAAATAAGGGGCATGAGGAAATCGTTAAATGCATCATACCTTTTATCAACGATATCACGGCGCAGATAGGGAAGAAAAAGTTTGAGTTTATCTCTACGGAGGTCGATGCAGACTTGTTCTCAAAAATTTCGGAAATGGCATTGGAAAAAATTAAATACGCGCTGGACACAGACGACAAAAACATACGTGAAGAGCGGTTGAAACCTTTAAAAGACGAGATACATGAAAAATTTGATCCGGAATATCCAGAACAAGCCGCTATTATAGACGAGTGTATTTACAAGCTACAAAAACAAGTGGTAAGGCGTTGGCTATTGGATGAAGGAAAAAGAGTGGACGGACGCAAATTGGATGAGATTAGACCGCTTGCCTCTGAAGTCGGGATTTTACCTAGAGTTCATGGGTCCGGGCTTTTTACCAGAGGGCAGACGCAAGTGTTGACTGTCACCACACTGGGACCGGTCAGCGATTCGCAGCGGATAGACGGATTAGATGACGAAGACTCTAAACGCTACATGCATCATTATAATTTTCCCCCATATTCGGTTGGCGAGGCGAGGACTTCGCGCGGGCCGGGCAGGCGTGAAATAGGACACGGTGCCCTTGCCGAACGCGCGCTGGAGCCGGTAATTCCCGGTGTTGAGGATTTCCCTTATGCAATAAGGCTCGTTTCAGAGGTTCTTTCGTCAAACGGATCGACATCGCAGGCTTCTATTTGCGGATCAACTTTGTCGCTTATGGATGCAGGTGTGCCAATTAAGGCTCCGGTAGCCGGAATTTCCTGCGGACTAGTTACCGAGGGAGAACGTTGGATGACAATGATCGACATTCAGGGCGTTGAGGATTTCTTCGGCGACATGGATTTTAAGGTTGGAGGCACACATAAGGGGATCACGGCTATACAGATGGATTTAAAAGTCGACGGACTTACCCCTGAAATTATTAAAGAAGCCATTGAATCCACTCATAAGGCCAGAATATATATTCTTGACGAGGTTATGCTAAAGTCGATTGATAAGCCGCGCCCGACCGTTAACAAGTATGCGCCCAAGATGATGAACACTAAAGTGCCGGTAGATAAGATCCGTGAAGTTATTGGGACCGGAGGGAAGGTTATTCAAAAGCTTTGCGCTGATTACGACGTTAAAATCGATATCGACGAAGAAGGCAACGTTTATATCTGCGGCAGCGATCTTGAAAAAGCGGCGGCTTGCATTGAAACTATTCAGGCAATTGTTATGGTTCCTGAAATAGGGTCTATTTATAAGGGCAAAGTCGTGCGTGTGACCGGATTCGGGGCATTTGTAGAGTTTGCTCCCGGAAAAGAGGGTATGGTGCATATTTCAGAGCTTGAGAACCGCAGGGTTGAAAAAGTTGAGGATATATGCAACTTGGGCGATGAGATAATTGTTAAAATAATCAAGATAGACAATCAGGGCAAGATAGGACTTTCTCGCAAAGAAGCGCTTGCTGATATCGAAAAGAAAAAGAAAGAAAATCAAAATTAATATAGTTAACCATGTGATTTTTTTAATTTCTATAGACAGTTGCAGTCTTTAAGAAAAATCAGCTCTGAACTAGTATATTATGAGGTATATAGGACAGCAAACGGCGGACAGACAGTCCGCCGTTTGCTTCATAGTCAAGGCTCAGGCAAATATAGCTAATACTAATCTCAAATAAAATAGTTTCAAAAAAACTCGCAAAAATTATGCATCAACGAAATGTGTGAAAACATCCTTGACCGCCTGTTTATATATAGCGCTCAACTTATAATTTTCCTGCGTGCATGCGATGTCTGAATAATTTTCGAACAGAGTATTAACTCTCGAATTTTTTATAGACTCTTTTAGTTTTATGTTGGCGCTAGCTTTTTCACGGCAAAGCTTTTTATATTTTTCATCATTTTCCAACATTTCGCACAATATATCATCAAGCCATGTTTCTGTTAACTCATCAAGCTGTCTTTCAAGTTCAGGGTAATCCTTTAATTTTATCATTTGAAACTCCTGTATCATAGTTGTTAACCGACTTAGACAACATCCCGAAAAAATTACGTAAAATACGCAGTTAATTCGAATAAGCAAATTTAAACATCTGCAACTAAGCCGCTTCCGATGTTTTATAGCAAATTATCTATACTATAGCCTTTAAGAATAATTTTAATAAATCTTCCGCATATTCGATTTTATTGCTCGGGCATAACGAAAACGCTTCTAATAAGTGATTTGTGTTTGTTTTTCTGTTTTCACCAAACAGAATATAATCAACCGATAGCTTTAAAACGTTTGATAGCTTGACTAGGGTTTTTACTGACATCCCCTTAATCCCCAACTCAATATCAGAGATAAACTTAGGTGATACATCAAGGTATTCGGCAAGTTTCTCACGTGATATTTTAAGTAACTCACGTTGATACCTTATTCGCTTGCCTGCTTCCATATTGAAAATATTATACATATAAACCTTTCTTTCTCAAATTTAGTTTAATAGCTTCAAGGGAAAATAACAATAAAAAGTGATTGGAATTTATTTAAAGTGATTGGAATTTATTTATAGTATATCAATAGTTTTAAAAATATTCATCCCTTTTGTGAAAGGATAAAAACTAAATTTATTAAAAATTTTTATCCCCCTGACAGGGGGAGTATTGATTTTTTTTAAAAAAAATGATATAATGGTTAAAAGAAACTTGTCAGTTTAACAGGTTTTTTAAAAATAATAATTTATAATTTTTGAAAGGCAGTTTTATATGTATCAGCATGTGCTCCTCGCAGAGAATGAAGGCAGGCGTTTTGCCTTACGCCTACCTTTGCTTATTTGTTTCTCCATGTTTGCCGCTTGGCAGAGGGGAATGGTTACTTTTTTTGGTAAAACGATTTCTTATAGCGGTAATACGGTCGTTTCTGTCGAGATAGGCGACTTTACAGTCTTTATTTTAATAGGATGCGTTTTGTCTATATTTACAACGTTTTTTTTGCCTCATATTATTGTATGGGCTGAGAGAATTTGTTCGTTGATCGCATTACTGTCAGCAGCCGCGATGCTTTTGCCTTTGCCTTCTGAAGCAATGTTAACGGCTATGTATACTCAGTATTTTTTATGTTGTTTTATGACAGGATTCGAAGGAGCAATAATTATGTGCTGCTTCACTGAACGCACTGCCGTTTTATATTTGACAGTCGTCAATGTTATTACTAATGTAATTATAGGGGCTCTGCATAACGATTTTATAGAGTTTGATTTTTTGTGGTTTCGTGTATTTGCGGTCATTGCGCTGCTGCTTATGGTGTTTTTCTTTTTCAGGCTTCCGGGAAATGTTTGGCCGCGTTTAGTAAAAAAATCAGATGAGATCAAGGCGCCGAAAAGGATGATTTTAAGCATATTGCTATGGCTAGGAATGAGTTGCTTTGTATTTTTGTTCGGTCGTTCTGTGGCTATGAGCGTTAACCATGGCGTGACTATATTATATTTGTCATCATCGTTATGCGGATTGATTGTATACCTAATTTGGAGGTTTTATGGAATTGAGCCTTTTCGCAGCTTTTCTGTGCTTACCGCTGTGGGAGCTATGGGATTTTTGCTAGCGGTTGCTTCTTTATATTTTCCGATATTATCGCTGCCGGCTTGTGCGTTTTTAGGAGTTGGGAGTATGTGCGCTTTGTTCAGTCCACTTTTGGGGCTTGTTCTTTTTAAACGCTACCCGTCAAGAATTGTTCCATCCATGTTTGCTGCCGTTGCGTTTGTAACTACGCTGATAAATTATATATTGAATAAAAGCATGCGCAGTAATTTAACCGTGCTTTATATATGTTATCTTATAATTGCTGTGGCTCTGGCCATCTTATATCTTACGCTGCAGCCGTATCTGTCTTATGTATTTCGCGGACGTATAACAAATGACATTACTAAGCTTGTTAACGACAATGACGATGATGTAGAAAATACATCGTTTGAAGTTGCGGAAAAAGTAGGTCCTTCAGTCTCCGGTGACGAAACTGAAGCGGCATTGAAAAACACTTCGCTTAGTGTTCTCAGGATGCGGAATCTTTCCAGAATTGCCGTTTCTCCGCTGACACGAAGGGAGTATCAGGTAGTTGACCTGATGACGCAGGGGCTTCAGCAGCAGCAAATAGCCGATGAACTTGGTATCCGATCAAGCACGGTTATCACTCACAGAAACAACGCTTATTCAAAACTTGGCGTTTCAAATAAGCAGGAACTTTTTCGCAAGGCTGATTATCTTTCGGGTTAAGTTACCATATATTATTTAGGAGGACTTCGCTTTATAATTTTATTTATAACAAAGCGCATATTTTTGATATGATCGTCTTTAATTTTGATAAGAATTCCCCTGAGCCCATGTATATTCAGATATTTAATAAGATTTCAAAACAAATAGACTTTGATAATCTGACTTATGGCACAAAGCTTCCATCGCAGCGGGAGCTTGCTAAACAACTTGGAATATCGGTTAATACCATTATACATGCTTATGATATGCTAAAGCAACATGGATATATCAATTCATCAGACAGATCCGGACATATCGTATGCAAAGACAGCGACAACATTAAGCCGATTTCCGAAGTAATTTGGCATACTGACCATGCATCGGTCTATAACTTCTCTGTTAACGGCGTTGATTTAACAATGACGAGCAATTTTAAAAAAACGCTTCGTTACAGCATGAATCTATTTATTGACAGAGACTTTAAATTCCCTTATTATACGGGGGATTATGAGCTGAGAAAAAGCATCTGTTCTATGCTTTATAAAACGCAGTCAATATGCTGCTCTCCAACTCAGATAATAATAGGAAGCTCAGTGGAGCTTTTGCTTGATTCGCTAATACGCGTAATGGGACACGATCTGACATACGCGTTTGAAAATCCGGTTTATTACAAGATAATAGATTTTATTAGGTTGGGAACAAGTAAAATAGAGTTCGTCAATGTCTGCGAGAATGGTATATTAAAAGAATCTCTCTCAGAGCTTGAAGCGGACGTGCTTTTTCTTATGCCGTTTCACCAGTTTCCGTTGGGAGTTACTATGTCGTTCGCACAAAAATCAGACGTTATCGGTTGGGCAAAAGAAGGCAGATATATAATAGAATTCGGATATGACATGGAATTTGTGCATACAAATCAGTCAGAGCCGATTTTTTCAATATCACAGGGCAACAATGTTATTTTTATGGGAGATTTTAAAAAAAGCATTTCCCCCGAAATAAATGTAGCCTATCTGGTTTTGCCTGTTAGCATTGTTAAGCTGTGGAGTAAAAAATATTACTATTATCATACTTTTACGTCTGAAATCGAACAAAAATTTGTGGCGGAAGTGATTAAAAACGGCAGTTATTATCAAAATATAAAAAGATTATCAAAACTTTATCTTAAAAAACAACAAACTCTTATTTCTTGCATTAGAGAGCATAGAGCCGGTAAGATGATAAGGGTTCTGAGATGCTATTCCGGAACGTTTGTCACGATCGAGGCTTTAACTGATTGCTCTGTGGAAACCTTAATGGACGTTGCGGCTAAGGCCGGAATAAAATTTTTGAATATAGCTGCTTTTTTTAAAAAAACTAGCGAAATGCTGTCTAAAAAATTATTTATATTGGGTTTCGGTGGACTTGAAGAAAAGGAAATTGAGGAAGGAATAAAGCTTTTGCTTGATTCATGGATGATAGCCGCAAATTTATAGTAAGCAAATCAGCGTTAATTGCGGTATAATAGCGATAAACATTAAAATATCCCCCCACAGGTGGGGGGATATTTTTTTATATATATTTATACATTCCTACCTCGGGGTGGATGTCAAAAATAAAACTATCAGTTATAGTTAAAATTACCAATTGAGAAAAATAGTAAAAAACAGTTATAAACTGTACCTATTAAAATTAAACTTAACTGTGTATATACTTTTATGTTAAAATTGATATATAATAATTAATAAAGTGAGTGGAATGACTATATCTCTTGAAAATTAAATCAAATATTAACAAATAAATCTTTGATTTGGCTTTTTAAAAAATTCTTTTTGCAAATAAAAAAGTTGCCAATTGATAAAAATAAAAATGAAAGAGAGGTAAAGCAGAAATGGATTTTTAAAAAGATCTTTTGTTGAGCATATCAAAATTAAAAGATAATATTAAAAATGAAAGTGAGGTAAAACAGAAGTGTGCAGCATAATGAAAAAAATCATAAGCTCGGCAATTGCGGCAAGCATGTCGCTGAGCCTTATCGTGACACAAGCCCCAATTGGCGCGGACGACGGCGATATTGATGTTTGGGATTTTTCCGGACAACGGTTGGCCGGTACCGTCAATCATATTGATTATGATGTGTTTGTGAACGATGCCAACGTAACCGGAACTGCCCCGAACGGCGGACGGTTTAGCGTAGCAAACCAGAAGTTTATATTCGGAAATTTAGAGTTTGCGGTTGGCGATGGCGGAAATGGTGCCAGGATTTACAATGGGGATCTTGATCCTCAGGCGAACGTTAAAACCGCCAATCACGCGGATGAAAATATGCAGTCCGCTTTTTTCTCAACATATTCTGACGGATATAGGGCTAATGGCGGACTATATCTTACAAAATCAGCCGCTGCGCCCGATGACACGTACGTGAAAATGACTTATAGCTCGGGCGACATTGTTACCGTTTACTTTGCCGCGAACGGGACCGACGTTACGCTAAACGTTAAAGGTCCTGACGGCAATACGGTGGCGTCAAAGCTTATTGACAACGAAATAGAAGACAGCGCCGTTATGGGTGCAACCTACACTCCCGGCATGTTAAAGTTTACCGCTCCGACAACAGGCGCATACACATACACGTGGGAGTCGTCAACCGGAAGGATCTTCTTCAACCGTATAGCAGTCGGATATATTCCAGAGTCTGAACCCGAAATCAAACTTTTATATTCGGCGACGTTTAACAGTGATGGATCATTCGGCTCAGGTAGCTCGCCTGCGATCACAACAGTCGGAACGGTTGTTGACGCGGCTTATTACAGTTCATCCGGCATTCCGGAAGGATATGCCACATTTGGCGGCACTTCCGACGCAAAAATCACAGTCACGACTCTGGGCGGAGCGCAAGGCGTTTTCCCGCGGTACGGAGGCTTGTGCCTGTTTTGGGAAGGCGCGGCGATAAGCATCGGCGAAATTAACGGACCCGTAAAAGTAAAGGTCAAGGGGTACGTAGGAGAGGCTGATAAAGTCGCCAAGCTTACCGTGACATCTGGCATGACCACATTTGGTGATGCGGAAATTAATCCTGCTGAAAACGGATCAAACGCCACGGGTAAAGAGATGGAATTCAGCGGCGTAGCTCAAGGCAGTATCTTATTGACCGCTAACGCGACTACCGGAAACAGGCCGGACTTTAAGATAAATTCGATAGAAATTATCGAAGATTTATCCGCTGACCCGCCGAAGCCGGAACCGGAGTCTATTTATAAATTAGTATCCAATACCTCTATCGGTAAAAATTCGCCTCAGGCAGCGGCGGGCACGGTTATCGACGAAGCGTACGCGACCGCTAACCTTGACGCCGGGGCGCTCATGTTCGACGGCGACCCTAACGTTAAGCTGACTTTTACCGGCAGCCGGGCAATGTTCCCCCAATTCGGCGGTTTTAATCTTTATTGGGGCGGAACCGCCAAGGGTACGTCGTCATTTGAAATCGCACCGGTAAACGGACCGGTAACGGTTAAAATAAAAGCGTTCACCAAACAAACCGGCGCGGTTTTAAGCTTGTTTACCGGCCCCAGCGGCGATGTTTTAATCGGTACTGACACTTTGCTAAGCGCCGAAAACGGAAGCTTCGGTACTGCGAAGAATATTGAATTCACTGCAAACGCGCAGGGTAAGATCGTATTTGACGCGACTAACTATGAGGGGACGGACAGAACGGATTTAGCCATAGCCTCAATTGAAATCATTGAGGCGGAGCTTGAATATTATACAGTTTCATATAATATCAACGGCGGAACAGGCGCTGTAGCCGCTGAAACAGTAGTAGCGGGAACTGAAATGACTATTGCTGGCGGCAGTAGTATAGGCAAGGCCGGTAGCGCTTTTAAGGGGTGGTCTACAGATGCTGCGGCAGTTACGGCTGACTCCGCATATGCTCCCGGCACAAAATATGTTGTTAACGGCAACGTAGAGCTTTTTGCCGTTTGGGAAGAAATCCCGAAGGATCCTGAACTCACGGACCTCAGAGTAGACGTTTGGGATATTGGCGCTTATCAGGAAGAAAACACCGATTTTTATAGAAATAATATTCCTTATGACTATTGGAACGGTAAAACCAACGGAAATGGCGGCCCGGCTAGCACAGGCGCTAACATAGGCGGAGGCAACGAGATTTTTGGTGAAGACGATGAATTTACTTTCCGTCACAACGGCGGTAACGATTATATAAGTTGGTGGAAAGAAAAAGGAGTTAAGGGCGATTTCAGCACACCTCAAATCACTCAAACTTTATCTTATCCTGACGGATATAAAGCCGAAGCCTATTGGTACAATAACGGAAGCAACAATTTTAACCGAGGTTCGGCAACTATAAAAGCGAAAAAGGGTGAAGTGCTGACAATGTACAGCGCGGCAAGGGCTAACCCAACTACCGAAACTGGCATAGTTTTCGCTAGGGAAAGCACGGCGGAAGACTCAACGCTAGTTTTGGATAAACAATTTCATACTAGCCCAGCGAATCACAAGCCTTTCATGGCTTCGTTCTTAGTGCCGGAAGACGGTACATACCGTCTTTATCACACCCCTATCGGCTCAACTACAAGGCCGGTTGTGGCGCGCATAACCAAAACACCGCCTATAAAGGTCACCGGTACAGTTGACTTGTCAACCTATTTGAACGAAACAACGGGAAGACCTTCGGGTTACGGATTAACCTTTATTGATCCCGTAACCAAGACCGTGTTCGACGCGGTTTTAGACGGAGACAATTTCACCGCTTACCTTCCGGCAGGGTATACGTTCACGGCGCAGATGACTAACGCGTTGGGATATGGATTAACCACCGACAGCAAATACGTATCCACCAATCAAGGACAGCTGCATACCGGTAATCCCGGGGTAGACCTTGACGTGGAGACAAAGCAGATATACAAATATTCCGGAAAGATCACAGGCTTCGCTTCAGGCTATGATGTCAGTAATCTTGAAATCACAATGGAAGTAACCGATCCTGAGCTTCCGGATGAAGATGTTGATCTTACGATCGTTAAATCCGATCCGACTAACATAACCTTTGAGGCGGATCTTTCTCCCGATGTTCCGTATAAAGCGGTGCTTAAGGGCGTTAACGATTATATCATTAAAACCGGCGGAACGATATCCAGCAATGAGGCAGTAACAGAGGATATTGTAGTCGAGGAAAAACCTCTTTATAAAGCGACAGGTAATTTTAAGCTCTTGGCTGACGGGCCTTTAGGGAAACTGGTTCAGATTTTTGATAAAAACCTTGAAGTTAGAGACGACGTAGTCGGTGATCTTGGATCAGGTTTAGTGACAGCGCTCAGTTTCAAAAATGTTGACGACGGATATACATATCCGGCGTCGGTATCCGAGACCGGCTATGAGGTTGATTTGCGCGACGGCGCTTATGAAGCGGTTGCGACTATCGTAGGTCACACAACCACTGGGCACGTTGTTGTTAAAGGAGCGGCGGCTGCCAAGGATATACTTTTCGTAAGCAGCACAGTGCCGGGAGCTTTAGAGCATAAATCAGACCTATATGTCGGGTACCCCGATAAAGGCGCTGATAACTACAATAGTGTTCAGCAGGCAGTAAACGCGGCTTGGAGAATGAATAGCGCAAGCTCGACGGAAGCTGATCGCATAACTATACATATTGCTCCAGGCGTATACCGCGAGCAGATAGTTGTGTCAACGCCTTATATTACATTCATAAACGACGAATATGATGAGAACGATCCGAATACCAACGTTGTTCTTACTTGGTATCAAGGAATCGGATACGTTTATTACAGTGCGCGCAACAGATCATATGATGCCGAGGCGGCATTTGATAAATATGAAAAACAGGTGAGCAACAACAGGTGGGCTGCCACTGTTTGGATCGGTAATAAAAATATAGGGAACACCGGAAATAAGACCGGTACCGGATTTAGGGCCGAAAACATCATATTTGAAAATTCTTATAACTATTATTTAACCGATGAAGAGCTTGAAGATGGAATAGAGCCGGGTGGAGATCCCCCTAGCAGATTTATCCGCTCTTACGGTGTTGACGTAAGGTCGCAGGCGGCTAACGAGCGCGCGGCTGCGTTCGCTATCGAGGCCGACATGGTAGAGCTTTATAACTGTGAGTTCTACGGTAGTCAGGATACGTTGTATTCCGGTCAATATTTAGCTACCGGCAATTCAAGGGCATATTTTAAAAATTGTCTTATTCAAGGGCGTACGGACTATATTTGCGGAAACGGTCGCGTTGTCTTCGACCAGTGTACGCTTAGCCTTTACGGCGCTTCGGACAATGCCATGGGCAGCACTCACACTGCTGCTAATAATGGCAATTATTGGTTCAATAACTGCACCATTATAAATAATCCGGATCCTAGCATGAAAGTGGGCAATTCCACATATGGCAGACCCTGGGGAACTCCGCTTAACGTTCTGTTCTATAACACAAAAGTTGACAGTAATGTTGTACTCGTACCTGAGGGTTGGTCAACAATGAGCAACCTTAACCAGTTTAGTGAAAATGTAACGTTCGGCGAATACAATACCACTTTGTTTGATGGAACTCCGGTTGACACTTCAGGACGCGCTAAGCCTCCAGGGGCGGCCACTTCTCCGTTGGTGCTGACCGAGGATCCGAAGCCCAGCATCTCAGACGCTAAATACTTTGAAAGCTGGGTGCCTTATTACTACACACCGGAATCGGCAGGTAATTTGGCTTTCACAGCCGATCCTACTATCTCGGATTACGGCGATGCAAACCTTCCTAGATGGGGTCACACTTTAACGGCAGTTTATTCGCTTGGCGATTTTGATGCCAACGATGTGTCGTTGATAAGTTGGTATAAAGTAAAAGGCAATGAAGAAGTTTTAATCAAACAGACGACTGCAAATAATTCAAAAGCTTATGAAATTCAGGAAAGCGACTTAGGATATAACATTAAAGTTACGGTTACCCCTAAAACCGCCGATGGAAAAACCGCAGAGGCAAAGAGTTATACCATGGCAGCCGCGGTAGTTGAGGGTTATGACAAGCAGCCGGCAGTGGGTAATGCTCCTCCTCCGGGAAAAGGTATTAACATTTGGCTAGTCGGCGACTCAACTGTTAAAGATTATGGCAAGGGCGGTGTTTTTTCAAGCAATAGAGAGCAGATGGAAGGCTCATGGGGAGAATATTTAAGATATTTCTATGATCCCGATGTTGTATCCGTTATGAACTATGCCAACGGAGGGCGAAGCTCGCGCAGTTTGATGAACGACAGGCAGGGTAACGGAGCCGACTGGCAGCATATGCTGTTGGCAGACGGAGGAATGAAAGCAGGCGACTATCTGTTTATTCAGTTTGGGCATAATGACGGTCATATTGGCCCGAATGCCGACGACCGCGGTACCTTCTTGGGTGAGCCCGATGCAAATGGAATCTACCCGACGATACCGGGACAAAAAGATGAAAGCGGTCTGTTTTTCTCACCCGTAAGAGACGGAACACGCAGCAACCAAGATCAATCGGGTACTTATAAATGGTATCTGAAGGAATATATAAGGGAAGCGCAGGCAAGGGGAGTGACTCCTATAATCGTCACTCCTGTTTCGAGGCGCAGCCTTGCGGCCGGACCTAACGGGACGGTTACAATTACTACTTCTAATAACCATTACGAGGATATAGCTACCGCTGAAGAGAAAAAGAAGGCCGGATACGTTATCGCATGTCATCAGGTGGCTGAAGAAACGGGCGTTGATTTGATAGAACTGTATGAACTCAGCGGACAGCTTTATTGTGACATCCATGCTGCCGATGAATTGGCGGATAAGTCGCCGAGCAAGTCTATGACGCAGATGCTGTTTAATGACGGCGGAACGCACCATAATAAGCCGGGCGGATTATTAATGGCCGAGATCATGGTTCTTGAAATTCAAAAGCTTGGCTATGATATTTCTCGCTACGTTAAAATTCCGACGCAGCTAAACAGCTATTCACAGGCGTCTTCAAACAACCTTGGTTTCTCTATTAACGGACGAGGCGTTGTTACCGCATACACTCCAGTAAATGGCAGAGCGACGGCAATAGCCGGTGTATACACATCTGAGCCTGAGCCAATTTTAACCAAGTTTGCCAACGATTATATGGATAGAATCAGGGAAAATATCGAAAATGCTATGCCGCCGCAAGGATACCAGAAGGTTAATGATATTATCTTAACATCGACCAGTATGAAGGTGGGTGCACAGCTTACGCTCAACGCTACTGTGCTGCCTTCGAACGCTACCAATAAAGTCATTTCTTGGAGCGTTAAAGAAGCCGGAAACACGGGAGCCGTTATTGACGGAAGTAAACTTAGCGCAAACGCTGTAGGGACAGTTAAGGTAACCGCCACCGTAGCTAATGGAACCACCAGTGATGGAACTCCATTTATCAAGGACTTTGACATTGTCGTAAATCCTGCGGATGTTAAACCTGCGGGCGGTACTATTTGGGTTATTGGAGATTCTACCGCAAGCATTCATAATGACACTGCCTATACCATACCTAGAATGGGATTCGGTGAGAAAATTGACGATTTGCTCGTTGTAGGGAACGGATATACGGTTAGGAATATCTCGGCTTCCGGCAGAAGCTCAAAGAGCTTTCCGAATGAAAGCGCAGCCGTTTATAACGAGTTTAAAAACAATGTCAAAGACGGAGATGTGCTAATTTTAGGCTTTGGACATAACGACGAGAAAAACACGGATGCCGCGAGATTCTCCGATCCTAACCTTGCTTCTAATTACGTGGGAACAGGTTCTTCGTTTAAGGCGAACTTAAAGAATTTGTATATTGATATAGCAATGGCTAAAGGAGCGAAGGTAATTCTTCACACTCCAATAGTAAGAAGAAGCGGAAGCAACAACTATACCGGAAGCAGTGTGCATGTTACGGCAGATGGCGATTATCCTAAGGCAATAAGAGATTTGGCAGGCGAATATAACCCCGTGTTGCCAGTAATAGACATGACTGAAATAACCAAGGCGCTTTATACTCAGTTGGGCGCGACTGTAGCCGGCGAGCTTCACGCAATGCAAACTACGTCGATCGATAATACCCACACTAATGATTTGGGCGCAAGATACAACGCTTATTTGATCGCGAATGAAATTGTCACTAAGAATATTCATGATTTAGGTACAATATTCACATTGCCGTTAACAGCCCCGGTTATTCCGGGCGCCCCCTCAAAAACCCTCAACTCCATAGCGATCACAACAGCTCCCGGCAAGACGGTCTATACAGCGGGCGAGAGCTTTGACCAGACCGGCATGGTAGTCACTGCTACTTATTCGGATA
>JAISVH010000085.1 GCA_031271685.1 Eubacterium sp.
AAAGAAGAATTCTTTTATTTAAATTTTTAACCAATTCAAGTTTTTCAAATGTTAATCAAACAATATCGTCACATTTTCATGTACTTTAATTGCAAAACTGAAAATTGGGCCGGCAGAACAGAAATTCCTCCTTCGTGTTAAAGTTGTATGACATAAAATCAAGAACAAAAGCTTGAAATCTTCTGGAATTCACGTATCGACCTTCGAAGACTGCTATACGGTACAGCAACGCCGCCCACCATACACCACGCGACGCTGCGCGACATGTCGGAGGGGCAAAGACAACTGCAGCGCCACGGAGACTACGAAAAACACTCTCAAAAGGTTGAATACCCTTGCCGATCAATTTAGCGCTTTTTAGGGCTGCTGCTTCAAATTGCGGGTGTAGCAATGCATCCAATTGTTTGGGATCTATCATACAAACCGCCGTTTTTTCATCAATCATGCCTTCGTCTACCAAGTCACAGGCAATTTTAAGAGCGGCGGCGGCAGTTCTTTTTCCGTTTCGAGTTTGAAGCATATACAGCTTTCGGTCTTCAATAGTAAATTCCATATCCTGCATATCGCGATAATGATTTTCAAGGGTATCGCAAATTTTTATGAATTGATCGTATGCTTCGGGCATTTCGTCTTTAAGCTGATCTATAGTTTGAGGAGTACGGATACCGGCGACAACGTCTTCTCCCTGAGCGTTCATCAGAAATTCACCGAACAGCTTCTTTTCGCCGGTTGCGGGGTTGCGGGTAAAAGCGACGCCCGTGCCTGAGGTATCTCCCATATTGCCGAATACCATTGACTGCACGTTAACCGCCGTACCCCATGAATAGGGAATATCATTCATTCTCCTGTAATAATTTGCGCGAGGGTTGTCCCATGAGCGAAAAACCGCTTTTATCGCCCCCATAAGCTGCTCTTTGGGGTCGCCGGGAAAGTCTGATCCCAGTTTGGCTTTATATTCGGATTTGAACTGTTTCGCTAAATCCATAAGGTCGTCTGCGGTAAGGTCAGTGTCTTGGGTAACTCCTTTTTGCTCTTTCATTTCATCTATAAGTTCTTCAAAATATTTTTTGCCGACTTCCATTACCACATCGGAATACATTTGAATAAATCTACGGTAGCAGTCATATGCCCACCTGGGATTTCCGGATTTTTCGGCTAAAACTTTAACTACATCGTCATTAAGACCTAAATTAAGTATAGTATCCATCATTCCGGGCATAGAAGCGCGGGCACCGGAACGAACCGATACCAAAAGCGGATTTTGGGCATCTCCAAATTTTTTGCCGGTGATTTCTTCCATTTTTGTGATATATTCCATGATTTCAGCCTGGATAGAGTCGTTTATCTGCCGTCCGTCGTCATAATATTTTGTACAAGCTTCGGTTGTTACGGTGAAACCCTGTGGAACGGGCAATCCCAGTTTGGTCATTTCGGCCAAGTTAGCGCCTTTTCCGCCAAATTTTTCTTTATTCTTTCCATCGGCCTCTGAAAAAAGATAAACAAATTTTCCCATTTGTTTTATTCCTCCTTTTAAAATATGCTAAGTTTATTATATCAGATTGAAAAAAAAAATACCAGTAATTTCTATATTTATAAAAATTTTGTAAGAATATACAAAATATAGAATTTAATAAGTGCAAAATGCACAATGCCAAATTGCATTGTGCATTTTGCGGCACAGAGGAAAGTTAATTAGTTGAGACCGAAGCTTACCGACAGGGCGCTGTCAACCTTATTCATTGAGCCGCTGTCCAATTCACCCATTCGTTCTTTCAGTCTTTTTTTGTCCAACGTCCTTACCTGTTCTAACAGCACTACCGAATCTTTTGCAAGGCCGCAGGCCTGTGAGTTAAGCGCTATGTGGGTGGGGAGACGCGATTTGTCTTTTTGGCTGGTGATAGCCGCAGCGATGACAGTAGGGCTATGCTTATTGCCCACATCGTTTTGGACGATAAGAACCGGTCTCATTCCACCCTGCTCTGAACCGATTACAGGACTCAAATCGGCGTAGTATATTTCTCCGCGTTTAATGTACATGTTTATTTCCTTTCCTTTCTTTTAAATACTGCCGCACATGTCCTCCTAAAATATGAAGCGTATCTTTCATTAATTATTTTTAACATTCAATACATTTTTATACAAAATGCATTACTATATTTTATTAATTTTATTGACTTTTTGTTAAAGGTAATTATAATTAATAAAGTAACAATAAATTTAAGGAGTGTTAAAATGAAAGAAAAGAAAAAAAGGGAAAAACTGCAGGGGTTTGTTATAGAATTTAAAACATTTATTTCGCGGGGTAGCGTTATGGATTTGGCGGTCGGACTGATTGTGGGGGCAGCGTTTACCGCAATTATAAATTCTTTAATTGGAGATATCGTTATGCCGTTACTTGGCCTGGTTATCGGAGGTATTGACTTTTCGGGATTGGCTTTCTCCATTCCGGGTATTTTTAAAAATCATACGATTACGGTTACTTATGGGAACTTTATCCAATCAGTGATAAAATTTTTGGCTATAAGTTTATGTGTTTTCATGTTTATAAAGGCTATAAATAAGCTTAGGGACTCGCGGCCTGCAAAGTCTGAAGAGACAGATGAAGCGGTAAAAGAAGAAACGGCCGGAGCTAAGCCGGCCGAGATATTGCTGCTTGAGGAGATAAGAGATCTACTTAAAAGTGATAAATTATAGCGTTTTGACTTGTGACAATAAAAAGTCAAACGTATATAACCGCGTTCATGTCACTGCCTTAGGCGGCGGGGGATTTTCAATTTCTAGCTTACACTTGTTAAAACACTGTAAGCGGCTCCGCCGCAGATGTTTGAATGAATGGGAATTTACAAAATAATCGTAAAGATCGTGCCTGCATTTAAGCTGCTTTCAACCTCTATACTGCCCTTATGAATATCTACGATCCATTTTACTATTGAAAGGCCCAGGCCGCTGCCGCTTCTGTCGCGGGACTTTTCGACACGGTAAAACCTATCGAAAATCAGTTTAAGATTGTTCTGATCTATTCCGACGCCGTCGTCTGAAATAGTGATTTTGCATTTGCCGCATGCGTTTTCGGCTTGGATCCATACATTTCCGTTATTTTTTCCGTATTTTATAGCATTTGAAATTAAGTTAAGCATCATTTGAGTGATTAGGCTTTGGTCCGCATTGACTACAATATCACGAGTTTGATTTTTAAGTGAGATTGCCCTCTTTTTTCCTTCAGGCCGAAGCTGTTCGATGACAGCTTCGGCCACTATTGAAATGTTGACTTCTTCTAACTGCAAACGATATTTCCCTTCTAGCCCTCTTGCCAGCATGAGCAGTTGTGATATGATATCATTCATGCGTTTGCTTTCGGCAAGTATGGCTGAAGCTGAAGCTTGAGTTTCTTCATCGGCATTTGACGAAAGCATTTCTTCTGAGTTGGCCATTATGACTGCAACGGGTGTTCTCAGTTCGTGAGAAGCGTCAGAAGAAAAGCGTTTTTCCTTTTCAAAGGATTTTTCAAGAGCATTCAACATCTCGTTAAACGTGCTGGCAAGCTCGCCGACTTCGTCGGCACCGTTGACGCTTTCAATGCGCGATGACAGCGATAAGTCTCCGCGTCCTATCTTTTTTGCCAAACCTGTAATTTTTGCAATAGGATTCAGGGCGCGCTTAGCTATAAAAAGTCCCCCGAAAATAGTTATCACATAAAACAAAGGGATAACTATAAGCATTAGTGAAAAAACTTGCTCCATAGTTTCACTTATAATTTCTAATGATGAACAAACTCGAACTTTTAAAAGCACATCGTCTTCTTCAACTATTTTGTCAAAAATCAGCCAATCCTTTCCATTGTAATCTACTTGAAAAAAATTATTAGGCAAAAAATCGTATTTAAAAAACCAATCCTTATCAGAGTTGACATAAATGGGGTCGTTATATTCATTTAAAATCGCCATTAATATACCAGCTGGGATTGGCTTTTCAACCGTAATTTCTATTTTGCCGTTGTCTGACTCAACATCATATTCCGCGAGCAAAACTATGGCGTTTAATTTGCTTTGTTCGCTTTTGTGCAGGGACGCGGCAATAACATTGTAAAGCGCGTATAAAAATATCAACAGCAGGATAGTTGTAAGCAAAGTATACCATAGCGTCATTTTTGTGCGAATTTTTATCTTTCTCATCTGCTACCTCAAACTTTTTTTAGAGGGGGATCATTTTTCAACTCTCAAAGCATATCCTGTGCCGCGAATTGTTTGTATTAATTTGTTTTTATGTTTTTTGTCGATTTTATTTCGCAGATAACGGATATAAACATCAACGATATTTGAATCATATTCAAATTCATTGTTCCACACATGATCTGAGATTTGACTTCTTGTCAAAGCTCGTCCCTGATTTCTTATCAGATATTCCAGTAAGGCATATTCTTTTGAGGTCAAATTTATTTTTTCGCCGGAACGCATTACGGTATGCTCGTTAATATTCATTTCAAGATCATAATAGGACAGGAGATTATCTCTGTTTTCGCTTTGCCGCCGCATAAGTGTTCTTATTCTTGCCAATAATTCTTCAAAAGCAAAAGGTTTTACTAAGTAATCGTCCGCTCCCGCATCGAGGCCGGCCACTCTGTCCTCAATGCTGTCCTTAGCGGTCAAGATCAGGACATTTGATTTATTGCCTTCATCCCTCAGCTTTTTTAAAACGTTAAGGCCGCTTAATTTTGGCAGCATAATATCGAGTATAATGCAGTCATATTCAAGCGCGGAAGCATAGTCATAGCCGTTTTCGCCGTCTGAGCATGAATCGACTTTATACCCTTCGGATTTTAATCGTTTTGTAATAATTGTCTGTAAAGCACAATCGTCTTCAACCAATAAAAGTCTCATATTAACCGTCCATTCATAATTTTTTAGTTTCAGCACATAATATAGCGAATTGACTAATAGGAAATAAAAAGTAAAACTACGGTATTGCCTTAACTGTATTATAACTTAAAAAAATGAAAAGAAGATGAGAAATATTAATTCATTTCTCATGTGATTTTAATCTTTTGCCTATATAATTAAACTATGGAAGCGGCTCTGCCGCAGATGTTTGAAATCGGAGGTATTGTCATGAAAATATTTATAAAAATTAAGAAAGCAATAAGTATAGCGGCAGTTTGCACAATAGCAGCATTTGTTTTATCGGCAAATGCCGACGCCGCGCCGAGCGCAAAGGAGAAGTATATCGGTAATTCTAAAGCGAAGTCCATTGCTTTGAAACACGCCGGATTATCCTTAGAAGAAGCCACTTTTATAAAAACTTATAAAGATTATGACGACGGGCAAGTTGTTTATGATGTTGAGTTTTACAGCGGGAGCACAGAATATGACTATGAGATTGACGCGGTAACGGGAGATATTCTTGAATATGACCGCGAAATTGAATACTATACGATTCCAAATAAATCAGTAGGGAAAAACAATGCAGACATATCTAATACAGAAAAATATATTACTAAAGATAAAGCAAAATCCATAGCGCTAAAACATGCGGGCTTGTCTTCGGCGGAAACCACTTTTATCAAGGCGCATAAAGACCATGACGACGGACGCGTGGTTTATGAAGTTGAGTTTTACAGCGGGAGCACAGAATATGACTATGAGATTGACGCGGTAACGGAAGATATTCTTGAATATGACCGCGAAATTGAATACTACTCGATTCCCGGTAAGAACGGCGAAAATTCTCCAGGGCAGCCTGCTAAAAAGAGGGTTTCCGGAGACACGGTTCAATATATAGGCAAAATTAAGGCAAAGAACATTGCTTTGGCTGACGCGGGGCAAGACGAATCGAAAGTGAGCAAGATAAAAGTAGAGCTTGACCGAGAAGCCGGTAAAATGGTGTATGAGATCGAATTTAAAATCGGACGAACTGAGTATGAATATGAAATCGACGCAAAAACGGGAGAAATATTAAAATCCGATATCGAATATGATGACTAGAAGAGCTAAATATCAAAATAAAATATAGCGGTATAGTTTTTACTCCTGCGCCAAACAGTAGAAAAGACAGGTAATGTCTTCTGTTTGGCGCAGGAGTAATCTTTAGATGAAATAAAAAATGACGTGAAGGCATTGTTTTAACTATTCATTAGTCAATATTTTTACCGTGTCAATCAAAACCGGAGTTCTTGGGACGCTCGCTTCTCCGCTTTGAGAATAATCTACCGGAATGTCAGACACGCGGTCAATCACGTCAAACCCTTCAACCGCTTGGCCAAACACAGTGTAGCCGCCGTCAAGGGCCGGAACGCCGCCTGATGAGGAATACCTGTCAATAACGCCGTCGTCAGAGTTTTTCACGAAATCAATAAGGGTTAGGTAATATTTATATTGATTTTCATAGTATTTTATCTCTTCTTCGTTTCCGCTGGACAACGCATTGTCATATATTGCTTTTAACCCGGGCAGTTCCGCTTCAATACCGGATATTTGGCTTTTAATATCGCTGAAAGCGCTTTTTTGTTTGCTGTTAACTATATAAAATTGTGAACCGCACTCACCCAAGCCGTTTTTTGCCATACAAAGTGCGCCGTAAAAATGACGCATTTTGGGATCGACTTCGATCATAAATGAAGGGCCGTCGGCATCTGTATTGCCGTCACCATTTTTTGAGCCGCCCTGTATCATAAAATCCTTCATTACGCGATGAAAATTTTTTCCGTTATAAAATCCACTCTCGGCTAAGCTTATAAAATTCTCTACGGCTTCCGGCGCGAATTCAGGATAAAGTTTAAAAGTTATTGTCCCGTAATCTTTTATATTCATAACCGCATATTTTTCTCCTGAATAAATAACCGCTTCCTCGACATTGCCGCTGCTGATACCTGATATGTTTGAGCTGTCTGAAAGCCAGGCTTTTTTTTCGCCGATTTCCACAATATCTCCCCCTTCTGATGTTCCGATACGGCAACCTGAAAATATCACGATTGCTAAGAGTATTGCCGGGCATGAAACTTTAATTATTTTTTTCATTTTAGAATTCCTTTCGATTATATAGTCATTAAATTTAAAAACCTTTTAGGGTTTTTAATCTGACCCGCGATAAAACACCGGAATCGGATTAGTCGCAGATGTTTGAACCCGCCGCCTAAGAGTCGGGGACATGAACTCGGTTATATGTATTTCGCTCTGACCATAGGTCTGAGCTTATTAACTAAAAAAGCGGAAATGATAGTTTTTATCAGGTCTCCCGGTATAAACGGCAGAAAACATTCGCTTGCCGCCTTAACAAACCCCGATTTCATCATATGCATATACCACGGGATGCCGCAGAGATATGTTGCAAACCAACCTGCATACATGCAAAGCATTAGCATAGGTATATTTTTTCCGAATTTATCAGCGAGCAAGCCTGTAATAAGTGCGCACAGAATATAACCGGCCAAAAATCCGCCGGTCGGACCTAAAACCACACCCATTCCGCCTTTAAATCCGGCGAATACCGGTGCCCCAAAAAGACCAACCAATACATAAACTACCTGGCTTGCAGCTCCATATTTAGCACTCAGTAATCCGGCGGCTAAAAAGACCGCTATATGTGATAAACTTAACGGAACCGGACCGATAGGCACGGAAATTTGGGAAAAGCAAGCCGTGAGAGCCGCAAACATCGCACATAACGTTATAGTTGCCGTAGTTTTTGTTTTAACGCTTTTCATAAATTCTATTTGACATCCTTTCTTGATATGTTTTTTCTTTAAGGCAATACCGCACAGCTCTGGAGTGCAAAGCGCGCAGTAAGATTTTTTGTCAAACTAGGCAATTTTGCCGCGAATATCTGTTGATATTTAAGGCGGAATTAACGAAATTTGGCGAAAAATACACAAGTAATTTTCACTCCAAGCCGATAGGCGTGAGTTGTGCGGTATTGCCTTTACTTAAAGTATAATGTAAAAATCAATATAAGTCAATACTTTTTATTACTTGATTTTATGGCGATTTTATGATATAATTACTAAAATAGGGCAGAAATCTCGAAAGGATGCTAAATGGAACTTTTGAATATAGGTTATGGAAATGCCATAAATAAAGATAGAATAATAGCCGCGGTTGCCGCAGAGTCTGCACCCACGAGACGCATGATTGCCGCATCGCGCGAGCGAGGCTCTATGGTTGACGCGTCTTGCGGAAAGAAAACCAAGACCGTTTTTATAATGGATTCCGGACACGTTATCTTGTCCGCAAAAGATATATCAGGCATTTTCAGAAAAAATTCAAACGATATTCATTTTCCCGCTGTAAAAAATGGGTTGGATAATAATGAGGTGGAAACGGATGGGTAAAGGTCTTTTAATAATAGTATCCGCTCCTGCCGGCTGTGGAAAAGATACTGTGATTGAAAAGCTTATTTCAGGGTGCTCGGATATTTATTATTCCGTTTCAGCGACTACTCGCCCCATGCGGAAAGGGGAGTTAGATGGGAAAAGCTATTATTTTATTTCCCATGGGCGGTTCAAGGAAATGATAGATAGTAATGATCTGCTTGAATACGCTGAATATGTGGGTAATTATTACGGCACTCCTAAAAGCCCGGTTTTGGAAAATATGTCCGCAGGGAAGGATGTTGTGCTTAAGATTGAAGTTGAAGGCGCAAAAAATGTAAAAAATCTGTTTTCAGATTGTGTGCTGATTTTTTTGCTTCCGCCTTCTTTTCAAGAGCTTGAGAGACGCCTTAGACTTCGCGGGACGGAAGATGAATTTGCGATTGCAAGCCGTATCCTTAAGGCTAGGGAAGAAATCAAAGAAGTATACGGATATGATTATGCCGTGGTAAACGACGATTTAGAAACGGCGGTTGATGAGATAAAGAGCATAATAAAAGCTGAAAAACTATCTGTAAAGCGCGGTGTAAAAAGCATTGAATAATGAATTTATTGATATAAATCCCGAAATGCCCCCGCAGATAGCAAGGATCGCCATAGAGCGCACGGTCTATTCATATGACGCACTTTTTGATTATCTTATACCTTGGACGCTGTCAAGCAAAGTACAACGTGGGATGAGGGTTTTGGTGCCGTTTGGGAAGGGAGCAAAAAAATTTGTAGGTATGGTGTTTGATATTGGCGTTTCGCCCGGCGAATCGGATAATTTAAAATTTTTAAACGGCGTCGCCGACGAACGCCCGATTCTGAACAAAGAGCAGCTGCAGTTGGCAGTTTGGCTTCGTGACAATACTTTTTGCACTTATTTTGACGCTGTAAAGTCGATACTTCCGACAGGATTGGGTATTGTGGCAGTCACTGGATTTTATTATAATAAACCGTCAGATAGATCAACCTTTTCTCAAGATGAAAATAAAGTAATGGATATGATCAACAGTTTAGGCTCTGAAAGGGAAAGGTCGAAGTTTATATCTAAGCTTGAAAATTCAGGCAGCAAAGTATTTTATGGCCTTTTGGAAAAAAAAGTTATAATTAAGGGCGAAAGGTATAAAAATAAGATAAATGCATCCACTGTTAGGATGATCAAATTATCCGAAAAAGCAAAGCTGTCCGCAGAGATATCCACTATTGTCAACACTCCCAAACAAAGGTCGGTCATAAGGTTTTTAGAGGAATGTCAAAGCGCTTCGGTGAAGGAAATATGCTATAACACCTCTGTCACTGCCGCCGTAATTAAAAATTTAACTGCGAAGGGGTTGTTGATTGAATATGAATATGAGACTTTTCGCCGGGTAATAGAAAATCCTGAAGTTTTAAAAGATCCGTTGGATATTAAGCTGTCAAGTGTTCAGCAAGGCGTTTATGAGGGACTTCTGTCCCTTTTAGGCAGTAAGAAAGCTGAGTGTGCGCTGCTTCGCGGTATTACCGGGAGCGGGAAAACTTTAATTTTTATAAAACTTATCGAGTATGTGTTAAATCAGGGCAAAACAGCGTTGCTGCTTGTTCCTGAGATTGCGTTAACTCCTCAGATGACTGGAAATTTTACTGAACTGTTCGGAGATAAAGTAGCTATTATGCATTCGGGACTGTCTTTGGGCCAGCGAAACGACGAATATAAACGAATAAGCGGCGGTCAAGCAAAAATTGTGATAGGGACACGGAGCGCGGTATTTTCGCCTCTTGAAAACATAGGGATAATTGTTATTGACGAAGAAGGAGAACACAGCTATAAATCTGACAAATCTCCGCGCTATCATGCGAGAGATGTGGCCAAGCTAAGGGCTGTTTTTCATAACGCGCTGCTGTTGCTGGCATCCGCTACGCCGTCACTTGAAAGCTATCATTACGCAAAAACTGGACGTTACAGGCTTTTTGAGTTAGAAGAGCGATATCAAAACGCCATACTGCCCGACGTTTATATAGTCGATATGAAATTGGAGAGAGAACTTTTTAACCCGGGTAATTTTAGCGAACCGCTACTCAACGCGTTGGGAGAAAACCTTAAGCGGGGCGAGCAGTCTATGATACTATTGAATCGGCGCGGCTATCATACGTTTATAAACTGCATTGCTTGCGGTGAGGTATTAAAATGTCCTAACTGCGATATCTCGCTCACCTATCACAAAATAAACGATATTGTCCTTTGTCATTGCTGCGGGTTTCGCTATCAATTGCCGGATAAATGCCGGAAATGTGGAAGTAAGTTTATTCGACAGAGTGGAGTGGGGACGCAACGCATCGAAGAGGAGCTAGGGCACTACTTCCCAAAGGCGAGGGTACTTAGGATGGACGCGGACACGACCATGACAAAATACGCTTATGAAAATAATTTTAAAAGCTTTGGCAATGGAGATTTTGACATAATGGTCGGCACTCAGATGATAGCTAAGGGTTTGGATTTTGAAAATGTTACCCTGGTGGGGGTGTTGATGATTGATAAATCGCTTTACGCGGGAGACTATCTGGGTTATGAGCGCACATTTTCGTTGGTTACACAGGTTGTCGGCCGTTCAGGGCGCGGCGGGAAAAAAGGAAGGGCGTACCTTCAGACCTTTACTCCGGAACACTATGTTTTGGAGCTTGCGGCTTCTCAGAATTATAAGGAGTTTTTTGTTCAGGAGGCGGCCATAAGAAAAGAACTGATTTTTCCGCCGTTTTGTGATATATTTCTTATAGGTTTCAGTGCAACAAGCGAGGAAAATGCTATATTGTCGGCGAAGCGGTTTATAGATATTTTTGGCGTCTATTTTAATGAAATCTGCGAAAAGATGCCCATCAGGCTTTTGGGGCCCACAAAAATAGGAACGGGTATTATAAGCGGAAAATATCGGCAAAAACTTGTAATAAAAGCTAAAAACACGAAAACCTTTCGAGGGGTTATTGAAAAGTCTCTGAAAAAGGCATATAAAGATCCGGTGTTTAAGAATATCGGTATTTATGTTGACATGAACGGAGAGATAAATTAGGAGGGCTTAATAATCTTGGCGCTTAGAAATATACTTAAAATAGGGGATGATATCCTCAGAAAAAAGGCAAGGGAAGTAACGGCTTTTGACGACCGGCTTTGGACTTTGTTAGACGACATGTATGAAACGTTAAAAGAGGTTAACGGCGCGGGACTTGCCGCGCCGCAGGTTGGGATATTGAAGCGGGTAGTTGTGATTGACACAGGCGACGGGCTTATGGAACTGATAAATCCGGTTATTACCATGAAAAAGGGTAAGCGTTATGAGTTAGAGGGTTGCCTTTCGCTGCCCGGACAGTGGGGGTATGTGGATCGCCCTGATAGGGTTAGGGTAAAGGCGCAAAACCGCTATGGAAAAGACCAGGTATTTGAAGGAGAAGGTGCGACGGCAATGGCATTTTGTCATGAGATAGATCATCTCGACGGCATACTTTTTACTGATTTAGCGATTGAAATGGCCGATCCCGAAGAGGTTGAGGAGCAAGAAAAGAAAAGGAAAAATAAAAGAAGAAGGTCATAATACTACTAGGGCATGTTTGATAATAGGTGACATGACCATTTGTACGCCGAGCTGTTGTTGCTTTAATTTATGGAGAAATTAATGAAAATAGTTTTTATGGGGACTCCGGATTTTGCCGTTATGTCGCTGATATCTATAATACGTGCAGGACACGATGTTGCGGCGGTGTTTACTCAGCCGGACAAACCAAAAAACCGAGGTCAAAGGATTTCGGAATCTCCCGTGAAGAAATGTGCCGCTAGCATGGGGATAAAGATTTGCCAGCCTGTGTCGCTGAGAAAAGGAGACGATGCGAAAGAGTCGATCGGGCTGCTTAAATCCCTTTCACCTGACTGCATAGTAGTAGCCGCTTACGGTCAGATTTTACCTTGCGAAATACTTGATCTGCCCAAATACGGATGCATAAATGTTCACGCTTCGCTGCTTCCGCTTTATAGGGGCGCTTCGCCGATAAATTCATGTATATTAAACGGAAGCAGTGAAAGCGGTGTTACTATCATGAAAATGGCGGAAGGTTTAGACACCGGAGATGTGATGTTGTTTGAAAAGACAGATATTCCCTTTAATATGACCGCGTCAAGGCTGCATGATATATTAATGAACATGGGTGCGGATCTTGTGGTAAAAGCCCTGGAAAAACTTGAAAACGGAACGGCGGTGTTTACGCCGCAGGATGACCGTAAATCCACGTATGCCCCAATGATAAACAAAAAAGATTGCTTGATTGACTGGCACAGACCTTCTAAAGAGCTTTATAATATGATACGCGGCCTTTCTGAAAGTCCGGGTGCATATACTTTTTTAAAAGAAAAAAGATTAAAAATATTTTTTGCCAAAATATCTGAAATTAAAAGTTTTGATAAGCCCGGCACCATAATATATATATGGTCAAAAGACTTTAAGGTTTTATGTGGCGCCGGGGCGTTAACACTGACTGACATACAGCTTGAGGGATCGGCCCGTATGAGTGCGGAAAACTTTCTTAGAGGAAAAAAGTTGACTGCCGGAATGGTTTTAGGGGGAGGGAATAATGAAGATAATTGAATATTTGATAAACAATTATTTCGCGGCCACAATACTTGTTGTTATAGCTACGGCATTTGCGATGATAATGAGCGCGAACGTCAGCGGCACGTTTAACAAATATAATAGGATCAAAAGCAGAAGAGGTTGTCCCGCTCACAAAATAGCGCGACAGATTTTAGACAGCAATGGTCTATATAATATTGAAGTGACAAGGGTAGGCGGGAACCTGACTGACCATTACGACCCAAAAAATCACATAATTGCCCTGTCGGACAGCGTTTATGACAGCGTTTCGATCGCCGCGATAGGTGTGACGGCGCATGAATGCGGGCATGCCGTTCAGCACTCTATGGGCTATGTTCCGATAAGAATAAGAAATGCTATTTTTCCGGTGGTGAATATAGCTTCGCGCAGTTGGTTCTGGCTTTTTCTGTTGGGAATGCTTTTTAGTTTTCCGTTTCTGACCGAAGTGGGCATAGTGTTTTTTGCGCTTGCGGTGGTGTTTCAAATAATAACGTTGCCTGTGGAGTTCGACGCCTCGCGACGAGCAATGGGCACAATAAGCGCTCAAAATCTTTTGGACGACAGTGAAATGAAAGGCGCGAGGAAAACTCTTTCCGCCGCAGCTATGACCTATGTGGCAGGCCTTATGGTTTCTATAGCTCAATTGATAAGGCTGTTGGCCAGCAGCAACAGGAGAAGATAATGTCGAGAACATCGCGCGAAATCGTCCTCTCGTTATTAGAACGTATGGATAAAAGCGGGGCTTATTCAAATATTATTCTTGACAACACCTTATCGCGCCAAAAATTGGATTCGCGTGATCGGGCGTTTGCCGCCGCTTTGTTTTACGGTGTTTTAGAGCGCAGAATGACTCTTGACTTTGTTATTCGGGACTATTCAAAGATAGAATTTGACGCTTTGGATACAAGAACTAGAGCTGTCCTGCGAATGGGTCTGTATCAACTGTTATATATGGATTCTGTGCCGGACAGCGCGGCGGTATATGAATCCGTGAGTCTTGCCGAGGAAAAATCGACCGGTTTCGTAAACGCAGTTTTGCGAAATTTTATCCGTGACGAAAAGAAAATAAATTTTGGTAGGTTGTATGACGAGGCAAATCTGTCGATAAAATATTCGTGCCCTAAATGGATAATCAAAAAATGGACGGCGTCATATGGCGCTCAAATCACTGAAAAAATACTTGAATCTTCGTTCGGGAGACCGCCGCTATATATTAAGGTTAATCAGCAAAGAACAAACAGCGAAAAGTTGATCGCGGCGCTTAAATCTGATGAAATAGAGGCACAGCGCAATCCGCTTGTAAACGATTGTTTGGAAATATCTCGGCTTAAAGCCGAAAAATCGCTTGAATTGACCAATGCGTTTAGAAGGGGGCTGTTTCATGTTCAGGATGTTTCATCCCAACTTTTCTGTAAGCTTGTTCGGCCTCAGTTCCATGAAACAATAATTGATGTTTGTGCGGCGCCCGGCGGAAAAACCTTTACTTTAGCGCAAACCATGAGCAATACCGGAAAAGTTATAGCTTGCGACATTTATGATGGAAAGCTTTCGGTTTTAGAAGAGGGTGCGCGGCGGTTGGGACTAAAAAATGTAACGTCCGTTCAAAATGACGGTACTATATATAACCCGGACTTTCCAACGGCGGACAGAGTGATTTGCGATGTGCCCTGCTCGGGGCTTGGAGTGATTCGCCGCAAGCCGGAAATAAAATATAAGCCAATGTCAGATATAAAAGATTTGCCTGAATTGCAGCTTTCGATACTTATTATTTCAGCAAAGTATGTAAAGCCGGGAGGCTCGTTGTTTTATTCCACCTGCACGCTGAATCCAGAAGAAAACGAACGCGTAGCGGAAGAATTTCTCAAAAAAAATCATGATTTCGCACCGGTTGTTATTCCGTTAGAAATTAAGGAGGTCGGCGACACGGCTAATAGGAATTTTTATCCTCATCT
>JAISVH010000122.1 GCA_031271685.1 Eubacterium sp.
AAGTATCAAACGACTGGTCGGGACATCGAAAATCAGGTTTTCGCGCTGTACGGCAAAGGCAAGTCAACCCGCGACATAGAGGCGCATTTGCGGGATATATACGGGGTGAACACAAGCCCGGATTGATTTCCAAAATCACCGACAAAATTCTGCCGGCGGCGTGGGAATGACAGTCGCGGCCGCTAGCGTTTACCCTGTGGTGTTTTTCGATGGAATATTTGAAAAAGTCCGCAAAGACGACAAGGTTCAAAATATTTGCAGTTACACGGTTTTGGGCATAAACAGCAAAGGCTTCAAGGAGATTCTGGGCTTTTGGACTGCTGAAACAGAGTTGGCGTCCTTTTGGACAAGCGTGTGTAATGACCTCAAAAGCCGCGGCGTTAGTGAGATTTTCATTGCCTGCCACGACAATTTAAACGGCATTGACAGGGCGATAAACACGATTTTCCAAAAAACGCAACAGCAGCTTTGCATAATTCCCAAATCCGCAACTCCACAAAGTTTGTGAATTTCAAGGACATTAAGTCGCTGATGGCGGACCTAAAGCTAGTCTACGGCGCGGAAACAAAGGATTTGGCAAAGCTTAGGCTTTGTGAGTTTGGTGAAAAATGGGATAAAAAATATCCTCAAATAAGCAAAATCTGGCTCGCAAATTTGTATTTTTGCTCTCGGTTCGGGCGCTTCAGAAAGTCGCAATAGCCTTCCCTCCTTACCTCAAGAACCGCACAGCATAACGCAACACTCATCTCAACACGTTGTTTTGATATCAATGCATATTTCTCCCGCGGCTTTTTACCTGCTATCAGCCCCCAAAAAAACCATCGTTTTTTTCAAGATGTAATCGGCTTCTCGCAATTCATCGCTTTCTTTTTCTAGTCGGCTGCAATATTCCTCTATGCTTCCGCCGGAATGCATTCCTTTGGGTGTCTTTACTGCCGCTATCCTTTGATTTCTCCGTCAGCCATATATCTGTCGTTTTGATATTCCAAGTTTTTCACTGGTTGCCGACACTCCCTCGCTCGCTGCCATTCTAAGTACTTCTTACCTGAATTCCTTTCTATATTTTATTCCCAATGAAGAACGTAAACTGGCATTTGACAGACAGAATCAGCAGCGGGAACTGCCGCCCCCAAGTCAGCCAAGCTGACTTTCCCCGCGAGTTTATCCGTACAGAGCATTACCGGTAAATGTAAAGGCGGCAAGTTATACCAAATCACCGCCATTTACCGTATAAATCTACGGCTCGCGTCGGGTCGCTCTCTAGAGTTGCCCTGTTTTCGCCGTATTAAGATTATTACCGCTTTTGTGGGGGTTTATTTGCAGGGAGGCAACTTGATTGTCAAGCTCGTGGGGGGGCGTTGCCAAGAAACGGGTGGGGACATGAACGCGATTATATGCATAATTTTTTATTTATAAAAAATTATAAAAAAATGAAATTATATATTGACAAATAACCATGTTTTTGATATAATATCATTGTAACTACAATACAACAATATGTTGTTGCTTTAATGAACTGAAAATAATTGTTCAAACATCTGCGGCAGAACCGCTTACAGTGTTTTAACAAGTGTCAGCGGGGAATTGAAAATCACCCGCCGCCTAAGAATCGGGGACATGAACGCGGTTATATCGCTACCCTGAAAATGGTTTTTGATTTTATGCTTAAAATTTTATTATTTAGCAATAATATATAGCGGGTGATTGAGATGAAAAAAAAGCCAGCAGACAACGGTATAGCTACAATGGAAATAAACAAAAGTATCCCGGTTCCCTTGTATTATCAACTTATCCAGGTGTTGCTGGACAGTATAAAGTCTGGCAAGCTCAGTCCGGGGGACGCAATACCTACCGAAAATGAGCTTCAGGAAGCTTATGGCGTCAGCCGTACAACTATCCGCAAAGCTATTTCTGAGTTGGTGCATGAAAACGTTTTGGAGACTCGCAGGCCAAAGGGCGTTTTTGTGTGTAAGCCCAGAGCTTCAGAAATAGCAAACGGTGTTTTAACCAGCTTTACCGAAGAATTTATACGAATGGGTTACAAACCCGGGATGAAACTGCTGAAAATTGCCTTAGTTCCGGCAAATAACTTAATAGCTGATCAGCTTGGTGTGGCGGAAGGAGACCCGTTGCACTACATATGCCGCTTGAGACTGTTAAACGATGAGCCGGTCTGCATATCGCATGTGTATATACCAAGCGTATATCTTGCCCACGTGTTTGAAAGCGATTTTTCTGAGAACGGGCCCATGCAGTCGCTTTATAATGTGTTGGAAAAGCGGCACGGGATTAGGCCTTCGCGTGCAGTAGAATCTGTTTCCGCAATACTTCTTTGCAAGGAGGAGGCGGGGCTTTTAAACCTTCAGCAGAGATTGCCGGCAATTTTACGGGCAAGGCAGGTCTACGATGCTGATAATCGTTTGGTGCTGTATGACAAGGCTATTTTAAGATATACTTATAAAACAACCCTAGTTCGCTAATTTTGAAAGGATGATGAAACTATGGAACCGATAAAATTTCAAGGAAGATGCTGGCTCCAAAATATCACATGGATGGAGGTGATGGATTACCTTAAAGAACATGATTCCATTCTCTTTCCTTTAGGGCAGACAGAAGAACATGGAGGGCATCTTCCGATGGGGACGGACACATATGCCGCTATGGGTATAGCTGAATCAGTGGCTGAGGCAACAGGAATTTTAATCGCGCCGCCTTTATGGTATGGCTGGGCACCACGTATGTTGTCTTTTCCCGGCAGTGTAACGTTAAGCTCCACAACTTTGACAGGTATTGTGGCGGATGTGTGCAATAGCTTTGTAACGCATGGCTTCAAGCGCATATATATTATAAACGGGCACCGCAGGGAGAATTTGCCTCCCGTTCAGCTTGCGGCAACGCAGGTGCGTTATAACACAGGTGCCTTGGTCGCCGTTTTAGATCCGCTTTATCTAGGGGTCGACACGGTTTTGAGACTGCGAGACGGAAACAGCAATATTCTTTCCCATGCCGCCGGCATAGAGACCGCTCACATGAGATACCTACTTCCGGGTTTGGTGCATGAGGAAAATATAGATGATACTCCCATAGAGCAATGTCTCAACCGAGATGATTTTGATTATGCTGACAGACCATATCTTTATGATACGCCCGAAGAGTTCAGAGAAATACGTGGCGAAACCGGTGTGCGCGGTGATGTTAGTTGGGGCACGTCAGAGCGGGGGGGCGTTTATCAACAGGCGATAGTTGATAGTATTGTGTCTTATATATCAAAAACGAAAGAAAAAGCCATAACCCTGAAAAAACCAGCTCCTATTGTTTGAGTACGGATATAACCGCGTTTATGGACCCCTCCTCTTAGGCGGCGGATTCCATGCTGACGTTGGTTAAAACAATGGAATCGGCTCCTCTGCAGATGTTTGAATTTTTAATCCGCATAATTTCATATAATGTAAAAATACTATCATTATCATGAGCCTATCTTAACGCAGAAGACATTGAAAATAATATTAATTTACCACAGGCTTCATGGTGGACAAGCATCTTATTTTCTATACCATTTGTTTTTTATACCTTATTTTCAAAAATATAATGAGAATAAGTGTTATATAGTAAACCTACTTGAAAACAGGCTCGAAAAATTAACGCAAACCGCTTATAATTCCGTAGCGTTACAAGGTTCGCTCAAATCGTTGGCTGCTTTTCCGCAGTTAGCGTCACGCGATTCTTATAGTCAAGCTTTTGTGTCATTTTTTGGATTTTTTTAAAGTAGATTGACTATAACAGTTTTAAAGGAGGATTATGTAATGTCTAAAGAGCAAAAAAAACGAAGCTTAAGAGTTTTTGCAATTGTGGTGACGCTTGCGTTAGCCCTCGGAGGATGCTCGAAACCTTCCGATCCTGCCGAAAGCGCCACTGACGGGCAATCAACTCAACCGCCTGATACTCAGCAGTCGTCTCAAAGCGCACCCGCAGCCGGCGGCAATGACACCTTGGTTATAGCGGCAAAAACCACTCCTCAGGGAATAGACACAAGTTATCATAATGCGCTGGAATCTATGCAGGCTTTCCGCAATGTTATGGATACGCTAGTTGCGTTTAAAGTACAGCAAAACGCAAACGGCGAGTGGACTCAAGACTTTTCTACCGTGGAGCCGCGCCTGGCTGAGAGTTGGTCGCTTTCAGAAGACGGACGGGTAATGACATATAAACTGAAGCAGGGAGTTATCAGCCATCATGGTAACGAGCTAACAGCTGACGATGTAAAGTGGACTTTTGACCGCCAGATTGAACTAAAGGCGGTAGGTCATTTCTTTGCCACAGTGGCGGGCAGACTTGAAACTACAGATGATATCCAGGTTATCGACAAATACACCGTATCTTTTACAACCGCCGAGCCTAACCCGATAGCTCTCACCTGGGCTACTCACTCTTTCAACGGAATATTTGACTCGGTTGAAGCTAAAAAGCACGCAACCGAACAGGATCCGTGGGCAACAGAGTGGCTTGCTAACAACAGCTGTTCATTCGGCCCGTATAAAATCGAAAAATGGGCCGCAGGACAAGAGGTTATATTTGCAGCCCACGAACAATACCATGGAGACCAACCGGCCATGAAGCGGATTATATACCGTGAGATACCAAGCTCGGCCAATCGTATGGCTTTGCTACAATCCGGCGAGGTTGATATAGCCGAACAACTTACACCGAAAGAACGCAATGAGCTTGAAAATGCTGAAGGAGTTAAGGTGCACAAGTGGGATGGAAACGTGATAGCTCACTTTGAAATGAACGTAAATGCCGCTCCTTTTGACAACAAGCTAGTTCGCCAAGCCATGAACTATGCTTTCCCTTATGAAGAGACGCTCGAGGCTGTTTATCTCGGCACTGCAAAGCAAGCCACAAGTGTGACTCCATCAACCTATCCGGGATTTTTCGGCGATAGCACTTTTGCATATAATACAGACCTTGAAAAGGCTAAGGCTTTGCTTGCTGAGGCCGGATATGCAAACGGCTTCACCACCGATCTTTATATTGACGCCGGCGTTCAAGAACATGAGCTTATAGCTATTTTGATGAGGACTAGCCTTGAACAGATCGGAGTAACGCTGAATATAGTTAAGCTTCCCACTGGAGACTTTTACGCTCAGCTTTTGAAAAATGAACTGCCAATGTTTGTATGGCAGGATATGCCCGGCGTTCCGGACGGAGGCTTTGGTATAGCTCTTTGGGTCGTGGGAGGGTCTACGGTTAACCACAGTAATTTTAACGACCCTGAACTCAACGAGCTGTATAAATTTACAACATCGACTTTAGACGAACAGGCCCGCAACGACGCTTTCCTTGAGATGCAAAAGATTCTTTTGGAGGAATGCCCTTGGATTTATGTCGCGGAGACAGGCTGGCAGATTCCTGCCCGGAGCAATGTCGACGGACTGACTTGGTTCCCGCTTAATGACATCCGTTGGAACTACGTGGTTAAAAACTAATTTTGAACGCCGCGGACATCCCTGCTATTCCTTAACGGCGGGATGTCCGTGACTCTCAGAGGAGCATTATGGTATGAGTTATGTAAAATACATCGGGAAACGGTTGATTATGATGATCCCCCAACTACTGGGCATAATGCTAGTTTCATTTCTATTAGTACGTATGCTGCCAGGCAATCCGGCGACTGCTATCGCCGGTTCCCTTGCCACAGAGGAAACAGTGCGTGCAATTGAGCACCGTATGGGATTGGATCAGCCGATTTATATTCAATTTGGTCTCTATCTTAAAAATGTAATGCAGGGGGATTTAGGCACATCGTGGTATACAAGCAGTCCTGTCAGTCAGGATTTGACCCAACGATTTCCGGCTACACTTGAGATAGTATCTTTAAGCATGATTTTAGCTATACTGATAGGAGTGTTGGCAGGTATTCTCGCCACTATAAAGCCTAAAGGCATTGTAGATCGCATTTCAAAAGGGTTTTCCATGGTAGCCGGCGCATTGCCTGAATTTTGGTTGGGTCTGCTGTTTATATATTTTCTTTATGTGCGGCTAAAGCTGGTAGCGGCTCCTCTGGGCCGACTGGATTTGGCGTTCAATCTTCCCCCAACAGTTACGGGTATGATACTTCTTGACACACTTATTGCCGGAGATTTTGCCGCTTTCGGCAATGCGGTTTCGCATATGCTGTTGCCGGTGGCTACCCTTTCTATTGTGCTGTTGGGTCCGATTTTAAAAATGACCCGTTCTTCCATGAGGGAGGCTATGGGCGGCAATTATGTATATTATGCAAAGATGTGTGGGATGAAGAGCAGAAAGATTGTTCTCTATGCGTTTCGCAGCGCTCTTCCACCGATTGTAACCATAATCGCGGTTTATTACGGCTTTATGCTAGGTGGGGCGGTTCTTATTGAGCAGGTGTTCGGTTGGGGCGGCTTGGGTCAGTATGCGGTTCAGGCTGTGGTGAACAAGGACTTTAATGCTATTCAGGGTTTTCTTGTCCTTTCGGCTGTCTTTTCACTGTTTTTGTATTTAATTGTTGACATAGTATACATGATTATTGATCCGAGGATACGGCCATGAAAAATAATACTTCAAACATCAAAAATACAAGAGCGGGTATGCTTCGATTTTGGCGTTATACCGTGAGTCATCCCATATTTGCTTTTGGTTTACTGATTGTACTGTGCAATTTGGCTCTTATGGTGTTGGCTCCATATATCACGCCTTACCCACCGGAAGTGGCGGACCCGTTTAATGTGCGCCAGGCGCCAAGCGCTCAGCATATATTCGGCACTGACCCTTCAGGAATGGATGTGTTTTCTCGCGTCATTTACGCTCCGCGTATTGACTTGACCATTGCCTTAGCCGGGACAAGCCTTTCCCTGTTGGCGGGCATATTTTTAGGTGCGGCTGCAGGATTTTGGAAAAACTGGTTTACAGAGGGGATTCAGAGGATTTGTGATCTTCTTCAGGCGTTTCCTCCTTTTGTTCTGGCTATGGCGCTTGTTGCTGTTACCGGTCAGAAAATTGAGAACGTCATATATGTCATCGCCTTTTTAAATATTCCGATTTATATGAGGTTGGTTCGCAGTGATGTTATGAGTGTGAAAGATCACACTTTTGTTGAAGCGGCGGTTTGTTCAGGGGGATCTGGAGTATGGGTTTTGTTTACTCACATCCTGCCTAATGTGGTTGGTTCCGCGCTTACGCAAGCCTCGGTCAATATCGGATGGGCTATTCTGCTGACATCCGGGTTGAGCTTTATCGGGGCGGGAGTTCCTGTACCGACGCCGGAATGGGGCGCTATGATCGCTGTCGGCGCACCGACTATAATCACTGGTGAGTGGTGGTCTAGCCTGTTTCCCGGTATTGCTATCGCGCTGACCGCTTTAGGGTTCTCTTTGACCGGAGATGGTCTCCAGGAATTTCTTGATCCCACTAGAAGGAGCTGATAAACGTGGAACTCTTTTTTGAGATAAAGGACGTCCATGTCCAATTTGACACATCTAAGGAGATCGTAAAGGCGCTGAACGGTTTTTCGCTTAACGTTTACAGGGGCGACCTTATCGGTATTGTAGGGGAGAGCGGTTCGGGAAAATCCGTCGCGGTCTCGTCTGTAATTAATCTTCTGCGTCCTCCGGGGCGCATAGTGTCCGGAGATGTCTTATACAAAGGCAAAAGCGTATATAATATGAGCAAAGTTGAACTTGAGAGGTTCAGAGGCGGCGTTATCAGTGTGATACCGGCGGGAGCAAGGTCTATGCTGCATCCTATGCTAGCGGTGGGGCGTCAAATAGCCAATGTCTATCAGGCGCACAACCCGCAGGTTTCTGCCAAAGAAGCAATGGAAAAGGTTGTGGAAATATTAGAACTTGTTCAAATACCGGATCCTCACAGACGAATTAAGGCGCTTCCCGGCGAGTTCAGCGGAGGAATGGCCCAGAGAGTTCTGATCGCGATGGCGCTTGTAAATACCCCGGAGCTTGTAATAGCGGATGATGCCACTACCGGTTTGGACGTAACCGTTCAGGCGCAGGTTTTGGATCTTATACAAGATCGAGTTAAAAAGCTTGGAAGCGCTGCAATTCTATTCACTCACGATCTTGGGATTGTCGCCCAGTACTGTCGAAAGGTCGGCATAATGTTTGCCGGCAGAATAATAGAGTATTGTGATTCAGTAGATGGGTTGCTGCGTGCTGCCGCCCATCCCTACACGCGCACTTTATTGTCCGGGACGCCCGGAGTGCCGATCCCTTATGAACCGGAAGTTAACGCCGCCGCCACTTCTCGACAGGCTATTTCCGAAAAGGGATGCCTGGCTCAGGAACGGTGCCTGCGTTGCCAGCCCGTGTGCCGTGCGGAGACTCCGGATTTTAAGGAAATAATGCCGGGGCATTTTGCGCAATGTCATTTTGCCGGGAGGGATGGTGCCATATGAGCGAAACATTAATTAATGTTAACAACCTTACAAAAATATTTCAATCACGCATGCACAAGCAGCCGTTAATAGCGGTAAACGACGTTACTATTGATATAAAAAAAGGACATACCGTTGGCCTTGTCGGAGAAAGCGGGTCTGGTAAATCCACAATCGGGCGTTGTTTGCTGCGTTTAATAGAAATTGACAATGGAGAGATAATATTTGAGGGGCAAAGGCTGGACAAACTGAAAAAAGATGACTTTCGAAAAAAAATGAGGTCCAGGATGCAGATGGTGTTCCAGGATCCTTATGATTCTCTTAATCCTAGAAAAAAAATTAAGAATATCGTCCTTGAGCCTATACGTCTTGCCGGGAAAATGAACGGACGTGATCCGGATCTTGTGGCAGGGGAACTGTTGGAGAAGGTTCGCTTGAACCCCTCTCTAATAAATTCCTATCGTCACCAACTAACGCCAGGTCAACAGCAATGTGTAGGTATTGCCCGAGCCATTGCCACTAATCCGGATTTTATTGTATTGGATGAACCAACATCCCTGCTGGATGTTTCTGTGCGAATGAATGTTTTGCAGATACTTGCGGATTTGCAAAAAACTTTGGGTATAACATATCTGTTTATTTCTCATGACCTAAGTACCGTACAGGTTATCTGCCACGACGTGGCAGTCATGTATTTAGGGAAGATCATAGAAACCGGCACGGTGAATCAGGTGTTTAATACCCCCAGACATCCATATAGCAAGGCGCTGCTTTCTTCCGTATTGTTGCCGGATCCTTCAAAGAAGCATTTGAGCTGCGAATTGAAGGGAGAGATCCCAAGTCCTCTAGATATGCCTTCCGGCTGCCCTCTCCACACAAGGTGTCCGTCTGCGGTGCCTGAATGCATTCATTCAAAGCAACAGATGCAAGACATTGGCGAAGGGCATATAGTGGCCTGCATGCGAGTGGTCAATGGGGAAATATGAAAGGAAGCGTTAGCGTATGAGATATGATGTTGTCGGTTTGGGCGCGTGTCTTGTAGATTATCTGGCTAGCGTGCCAAAAATTATCGGGTCAGAGGAAAAAGTGAACGTGGGAGGCCTTAAGCGCTTCTGCGGCGGGCCGACTATGAACAATATAGTGCAGGCAGCCCGTTTGGGGCTTAAATGCGCGTGGCTTGGGAAAATAGGCGATGACGAAAATGGCAGTATTATTCAGGATAAATTTAAAATTGAAGGACTTGACAATGAACACGTCAAGGTGATTCCCGGCGCGGAATCTTCATTTACATGGTTGGTTGTAGACTCTAAAGGGAATCGCTGCATATATATGTTTCCAAATATCACAAGGACTATTACATCACAAGAGGTGGAAGACTATTTTTCTGAGGCAATAGCTTCAAGCCGCGCTCTGCATTCTGAAATATGCCAAATACCTCTTTCGGCTGTGCTTCGCGGAGTCCAAATCGCTAAAAAAGCGGGTACAATGGTAATAATAGACATGGATGTCGATACTGATATTTTGATAAATGAAAGCAAGCTAGGAACTTTGTGCGAGTTGGATGAGATTATTCACGGTTGTGATGTTTTAAAAGCTGGCGCTGAAATCGCGAGAAATTACTGTGGAGTCGAATCCAATCAAAAGGCGGCGGAAAAGCTGTTGTCAATGGGTCCTCGTATGGTGGCTCTTACGATGGGACCGCATGGATGCGCCATGTCTAACAAAGAAAATTATCTGGAGCTGCCCACACCTTACGTGGAGGTCGTAGACACGACCGGCGCAGGCGACGCGTTTATGGGCGGGATGTCATACGGGGTGCTGTCTGATTGGCCTATTGAAAAAATCGGAAAATTCGCAAATGCCTGCGGTGCTATGTGCTGCAGTGGATTTGGCCCCATGGAGAGCGGAAATATGTCTCAGCTTATAAATCTTTTTGGAAAAGACGAGCTTGGATTATCTTAAACTATAGCTGTTAAAATAAAAAAGCGTCTAAAAAATGACGCGAAAATTATTGTTATACTTAATCTCTGAAAGAAAATCTCTTAAAATCAAGCCAAAGACTTTAGTTTATAGATTTTGACTTAGGTTTTTATCGAGATTTTCAGATGAGATTAGTATTATATACTCCTTATAATATTAATGAAGCGAAAAACCCTGATTCTCAGGGTTTTTCGCTTTTATAGCAAATTTTTTAAACATGGGAGTTAACTCCCATGTTTAAAAAATTTGCTATAAAACATCTCTGCAAGTGTTGACATAGCAATTTAGAAATGATATTATTGTTATAATAACTTATCCTTTACCGAAATCAGAGATTTCGGCAGCGGGTGTACGAGAATATTGAATCATAAATATATGCCGTATGCCTGCAAAGTACGTTCGCTTGCTGCTGTCGCTTGTTAAAACACCGGAAGCGTCTCCGCCACAGATATTTGAATTTAAAAACTATTAATTCTGCTCCAAACAGTAGGCAAAAAGCGCATGATGTTTTGGACTATATTTATGCTTTCTAAGGGGTGTTCTAATTGAAAAAATTCAGCCTTTTATACGCAATAATTATTTTTTCGTTTTTATTATTGGTGCAGAATTTTTTGATTTTGCAAGCCGTGCGCGAAATGTCAGGCGACGCGCGCGTTGTGAACTATTCCGGTTTAGTGCGCGGGGCAACGCAACGATTGGTCAAACTAGAGCTTTCTTATCGCCCCAATGAAGAATTGGTAGACAGACTTGAAGAATATCTATACGGTCTTGCCGGTCATGAAAATAATTACAACATCGTTTATATGGATTATGCTCCTTTTCAAAAATCTATCGACGATCTGATTTTAATTTGGGACGAACTTAAAACTTCTATTTATAATTACCGTGCAGGGCGTACTTCAAGTGACGCTCTTCTTGAAATCAGTGAAAGACACTTTCAAAAAGCTGATGAGGCGACACACAATGCAGAATACGGCTCCGAAGGTAAACTTGGCAATACTGAGCTTTTAATTAGCGCCGGAATGATCGTAATCAGCGTTATAGTAATAGTTGTGGCTGTAGCCATGTACATGTTAAGGCGCTCTGAGCGCAAGCAGATGGAGATCCTTCAGAAAAAAAATCAACAATTAGAAGCCGCTATTCTTGAAGCGAATGAAGCAAACCGAGCGAAAAGCATATTCCTGTCAAATATGTCACACGACATCCGCACGCCGCTGAACGGGATAATAGGCATGACCACAATTGCTTCGGGTAACACAACCAATCCCGAAAAGATGCGCGATTGTCTTCGCAAAATAGAGAATTCATCACGTCATTTGCAAAGCTTAGTAAACGATGTGTTGGACATGTCTAAAATTGAAAGCGGAAAATTCTCTTTAAATGTAACGGAAATTTTTTTGCCTGAGTTTACACAGGGATTAGTTAATGTTATCGTACAACAAATTAAAATCAAGAATCAGGAATTAAATGTTTCGGCTATTTCTGTTATTCATGAAAATATTCTTGGAGATCATCTTAGGTTAAATCAACTTTTTATCAACATATTATCCAACTCGGTTAAATTTACGCCGATGGGAGGCACAATCGGGTTTACTGTAAGAGAGCTGCCTTGTGAGCGTGAAAATTTCGCTTGTTTTGAATTTATTTGCTATGACAACGGTATAGGGATGAGCGAAGAATTTTTACAGCACATTTTTGACTCCTTCTCCCGCGAAAGAGATTCCCGAATTGATAAAATTGAAGGCTCAGGTCTTGGTCTTTCCATTACAAAGCGCATAACGGATATTATGGGTGGCAGCATAAAGGTTGAAAGCAAAAAGAATGACGGAACAAAATTTATAGTCATATTAGAATTCCCGATCGTCAAGTCTGATAATGTGCCAGATATATTGAAGGGAACACGCGTGCTGATAACTGACAGCGACAGGGCGGTATGCGAGGATGCTAAAAATGTTCTGCAAAGCATAGGCGTTTATGCCGTAGCCAAGTGCAGCTCAACAGAAGCTTTGTCATTAATAAGCGAAGGCGAAAAATTTGACGCGGTTATAGTTGATTGGAAAGCCTCACCTATTAGCGGCTATGAATTTTGCCAAAAAATTCGTAGTAAGATAAGTGATAAGCTCCCTATCATAATAAGTTCAGCAAACGAATGGATTGAAATTGAACAGGACGCGGCAACTGTCGGAGTAACGGGATTTATTCAAAAGCCATTATATAAATCCACCTTATTTTCAAAAATCCGCGAAGTCCTGTTTGCTGAAGAAGATAAGTTCGGTGCCTCGGCACTAAGAACCGGGCTGAGGCTAGACGGAGTTCATGTATTAATGGCCGAAGACAACGAACTTAATACGGAAATAGCTAATGAGATTTTAACTGCCGCCGGAGTATTGCTTGACTGCGTTTCAAATGGCAGGGAAGCCGTTGATGTTTTTAATAACTCCGGGCTTTATGATTATGACATTATACT
>JAISVH010000030.1 GCA_031271685.1 Eubacterium sp.
GCGGCACTCGGAGGGGTTTGGTATCTTATCAGCGGAATTGTGCAGACTGATGAAAACGCGGCGGCTTTATACGCCGTTTATCTCGGATTATTAGCCGCGAGTTATTTTATCGCACGCAATTTCGGCATGATAAACCGCGAGATTGAAGTATACGGAGAAAACGGAGCATACAATGTGTCGGGAATACGCAGAATTTACGCGTATTATTTCGCAGTAACAGCTGTATTCTCGGTTGTGCCGGTAATCCTGTGTTTTATAATCGTGCCGTTTATAGTCACTCATATAGGCAGTTTTATATATGCCGTTCTGCGTTTTTTGTGGAAGTTAATCGAATCAATCGAACGCAAGCCGAACAATCTGACCGAGCAGGAATTAGAAGCGGAAGTTTTGCCCATGGCAGTTCGCGAACCTCATGACGAAGAATTTATAATATATTATATCCTGCTTGCCGCAGTATTTGCGTTGATTATCCTCTTCCGAAAGCCGATTTGGCGGCAGATTAAAGAATGGATACAGCTTTTGATGAGCAAAATGAATGTATCGGACTTCGAAAAAAACAGGATAATCAATCAGGAAATCATTTCAGAGCTTCCGAAAGAGAGCAAACAGCGCAGTTCATACCGGAATTATCTGAAAAAATCGCGCAGAATCCATGATATTTCAAAGCGTTTTCTGTTCGCGTACAACTATTTATTCTGGCGGTTGGTGAAAGATAAAAAAGCGGAGATAAAATCTGACATAACGCTGAAAGAAAGTCTTACCCCTGAAGAACTGTCAAATATATTAAACTCCGGTGAAATTTACAAAGATTTACCGGATATTACGGCTGTCTACGAAGATATAAAATACGGTCGGATTACCGGACAGGACGAATCTTTACTGATTGAAATGACTGAGAAAACGGAATTTATGCTGAAAGAAGTCCTATGATACAGTATTATTTCAAAAGCTGATATTTTCGCTTATATATATTTATTGCTTGACAAAAATATAGTTTCATGCTATACTAATTATATAATTAGTAATCGGAGAATTAATTTTATGTTTATCGGAAGAAAATCAGAACTTGAAAATTTAAATAAATATTACGCAAAAAACGATTTCCAGTTTTCGATTATTTACGGCAGACGCCGAGTCGGAAAAACTACACTTATAAATCAATTTTGCAAAGATAAAAAAACTGTATACTTTGTCTCAGTGGAATCGACTTTGAAAGAAAATTTAGAAATTCTTTCGAATCAAATTCTGTCAGTACTTGCGCCGGAAGCTCCGCGCAATCCGTTTCTATCATTCCGCGAAGCCGTGGACTATATTTTTGAGCGCGCAAAAATCGAACATTTTATATTTGTCATTGACGAATATCCGTATCTTGCCGAAAGTGATAAATCCGTGTCATCAATCCTTCAGGCAGCGATTGACAAAAACAAGGATAACAGCAGATTATTTTTAATACTGTGCGGTTCAAGCATGAGTTTTATGGAAAATCAGGTTTTGGGATATAAAAGCCCGCTGTACGGGCGAAGAAGCTGCCAATTTAAGATTCTGCCGTTTGATTATTCTGAATGTGCGGATATGCTTGACGGATATACAAACGAAGAAAAAATAATATTATACGGTATTTTCGGCGGCGTCCCCGAATATATTTCACGAATTGACAATTCTTTAACTGTGCGGGAAAACGCAGAAGAATTGCTTTTTAATCCGTCCGGACGCTTATTTGAAGAACCCTTTAATCTTTTAAAGCAGGAATTGAAAATGCCTCAAACATACAACGGCATCATAACCGCCGTTGCCGCCGGAAGCAGTAAATTGAACGAAATTGCTACAAAAACAGGTATTGAAACAAGTCAGTGCAGTAATATGCTTAATACATTAACAAGCCTCGGACTTGTCCGTAAAGAATATCCCGTGACAGAAGAAAACTCTAAAAAAACGCTGTATGCGCTTGACGATTATATGTTCAAATTTTGGTATCGTTTCGTGCTGCCCAATATAAGCAGAATCACTGCCGGGTTAGGTAAAACCGCCTGCTCTGAAATATTTGACAGCCAACAATTGAATCAATATACCGGTTACACATTCGAACATTGCTGCAAGCAATATGTATGGCGCAATGCTTTATCTTTTCCGTTTTCTTTTCAGAAACTCGGCAGATGGTGGGGCAGCAATAAAAAAGAAAAGCGCGAAGAAGAAATAGATTTTATTGCCTGCTCGTCCGACAGCGCAATTTTTGCCGAATGTAAATGGACAAATGAGCCGTTAAATCATTCTGTTATTGAAGAATTAACGCGAAAATCGGAATTATTTCCGCAGTTTAATTATAAATATTATCTGTTGTTTTCAAAATCCGGCTTCGATAAAAAAATAATCATTCAATCTGAAAAGGATAATAATATTATCTTGGTTCAATTGGATAATATGTTTAAACACACATAAGAATATGGCGAAAAACTTTTTAGTGTTATAATCCAAAAAAAAATGATTGACAAATAATTTTTTCGGGTTATAATATAGTTAGAGGTGATAAAATTGATAAAAAGATACGATTATATTGAAAAAATCAAAAAGCTGATAGGGCTTGACACTATAAAAGTATTAGCTGGTATTCGCAGAAGCGGGAAATCAACTATTATGCAAATGATTATTGAGGAGCTAAAATCAAGCGGCATTAAAGAAGAAAACATAATTTATATTAACTATGCGGCTTTTGAATATGAAGATATGTCATCTAAACAAATTTTTGAAGAATTAAAAGCAAAGTTTTCAGTTAAAGGCAAGTTATATCTTTTTCTTGATGAAATACAAGAGGTTGACGGGTGGGAGCGGATTGTAAATACTTTCTTTGACAACAGCGCATATGATTGCGAAATTTTTGTTACCGGCTCAAATTCCCGTATGCTTTCCCGTGAAATTTCAACATATCTGACGGGCAGATATGTTTCTGTTCCTGTTTTTACACTTTCTTTCGCGGAGTTTTTGGAGTTTAAGAAAACATATACAAATATTGGGGCGGTAAAAGACGAATTTAAGAATTATCTCGAATTCGGCGGATTTCCTGCCGTTTCAAAATCTCCCGCTGACAGAAATGAGGCTTATACGCTTGTTAAAGATATTTATAACGCAACTATTTTCACAGATATTGTCAAACGAAGCGAAATCAGAAAGGTGGATTTGTTAGAAAGAATAGTCAAATTCGCTTTTAATAATGTCGGCAATACCTTTTCTGCTAACAGTATCGCAAAATTTTTAAAGAATGAAAAAAGAGATATTGATATTGAAACCATATACAGTTATCTGAAAAAATTAGAGGATGCTTTTATTTTATATCGATGTTCCCGCTATGATATTCAAGGAAAAGAAATATTGAAAACGCTTGAAAAATTTTATATAGCGGATTCAAGTTTTAAGCACGCTGTATTGGGATATGACGATTCAGACTTAACCGGCGTACTTGAAAATATTGTTTATTTAGAACTTTGCCGCAGAGGTTACGAAGTATATGTCGGCAAATACAACGGCAATGAGATTGATTTCGCAGCAGAAAAACAAGGAGAAAGAGTGTATATTCAAGTAGCGGAAGAAATCAGCAAGAAAGAAACAGCAGACAGAGAGTACGGCAATTTATTAAAAATACAAGATAATTATCCCAAATATGTTCTTTCCACAGGAGAATTAGCAGGAGGCAGTCATAAAGGCATAAAATCAATGCACATAGCCGACTGGCTTTTGGAACAATAGAGATTCAGTTCCTTCACGACCGAACATAGTACGCTTAATAGTTTTGAGTTTGTTTATACAGTTCATTTCCGTGGAACATAATAAAATAATGGGACAGGCATTGTGCCTGCCCTGAATTTTGCGTTCGTTTCAAAAAAATTTTTCATGAGGTGTAACTTTTGTTTAATATTTGCGTTTAAATAA
>JAISVH010000047.1 GCA_031271685.1 Eubacterium sp.
TAATTCATGTTACACTGAACCTGTTCAAAATAGCTACATGTCACACCGCCCGCGTTGGCTAAAAAATCTGGAATCATTATAATGCCGCGTTCCTGAATCAGCGGGTCGCAGTCAGGGGTGGTCGGTCCGTTTGCCGCTTCGCAGATCACACGGACCTTTTTGGAAACATTTTGGAATACCTCGGGGGTGAGCTGATTTTCAAGCGCGGCCGGGATAAGTATATCAACCTCTTCGCTGAGCCATGCGTTGCCCGGAAGCATCTCATAACCCAAATCCTTAGCTTTGTTCTTATCGATACTGCCGAAAGAGTCTTTTATACCGACAAGCTCATCAATATTACAACCCGTCTTTTTACGGAAGGTATAAGCCGTTTTATCAGCCATATCAAAGCTAGAAATGCAAACCACCTTTCCGCCTAGCTCGGTATATAGCTTAGCTGCGTATTCTCCGACGTTGCCGAACCCCTGTATGCTTGCCGATGTGTTTTTTATATCTATTTTTTCAGCGTCCAACAGTTCTTTTAATATATAAACAACGCCATATCCGGTCGCCTCTGTGCGTCCCAGTGACCCGCCCGATCCGACCGGCTTTCCGGTAATAACGCCGGGATAACGACCGCCGGCCAACGTTTCGTATTCATCCATCATCCATATCATGTGCTGACCGTTAGTCATTACATCGGGCGCAGGCACGTCGACGTTCGGTCCTAACTGTGAAAAAGACTGCCTTATAAATCCGCGGCATAAGCGCTCCTGCTCGCCCTGCGACATTTCACGGGGATCACATACCACTCCGCCCTTGCCACCACCCAGAGGTATGTCTACCACGGCGCATTTCCAAGTCATCCACATAGAAAGCGCACGCACTGTGTCGGCAGTTTCGTGCGGGTGAAAACGAAGTCCGCCCTTAGCGGGTCCCCTAGCGTCGTTATGCTTGATCCTGAACGCCTTGAATACCTTTGTGGAACCATCGTCCATTTTGACCGGAACAGTAAAATGATATTCCTTCATCGGTTCGCGAAGCAGATCGCGCGCGCTCTGCTCAAGGCCTATCATGTCAGCCACCTTGTCAAACTGGGCCTGCGCGTTTTCAAACGGGTTGTACGCCATAAATTTTTACCTCCATATAATAATTTAAATTTTTGACTAAATCAAATTGATTTGAATTCGGGAGCTTTAACCAATAATCGTTTAAGATATGTCAAATCAGCAATATTGACCCGCCCGTCGCTATTCAAGTCCATGGCGGAATTACGCGTGATTCCGGGTTTGCCCATCAAGAACCTTTTCATATATTTCAAATCATTTATGTTTATTTTGTCGTCGTTGTTGCAGTCGCCAAGCATAACGTGAACTTCTATGATTTTAAAATCATACCCGATTAAAGCGGCTGAGTAGGAAGCTTTTGCTCCAACAGGAACATATATTTTTTTTAATAAATCACAGCCAAAGAAAACTGAACCAGATAATTCAAGCGAAGGCGGATAGGTTGGTTTGAATGTCACTTCTGTCATCCTGAAGCAATATTTAAACGCATTTTCACCTATGCTCGTGACGCTATTGGGGATTGTCACTGACACCAGATAGTAACAATTTGAAAACGCGCCGTCTCCTATGCTTATGACACTATTGGGGATTGTTACTGACGTCAAATAGTAACAATTTGAAAACGTGCCGTCTCCTATGCTTGTGACACTATTGGGGATCGTTACTGACGTCAAATAGTAACAATTTGAAAATGTGCCGCCTCCTATGCTTGTGACACTATTGGGGATTGTTACTGATGTCAAATAGTAACAATTTGAAAACGCGCCGTCTCCTATGCTTGTAACGCTGTCAGGAATCGTTACTGACGTCAGCCAAAAATTATTGGAAAAAGCGCCTTCGCCTATACCTGTGACTAACATTCCATCAATATCCGCCGGAATTTTAACATTTTTACCGTTACCGTTATATTTTGTAATAATCACAGTATTTTTATTGCTTATCATATAATTTTCGTTTTTTATGTACGTCCAGTCAGCAAAGGCTTCAGCCCCGGCCCTTAAACTTAATATTTGCAAGAAACCAATAACCATTACTGACGACAACAGCATCAAAATAAACTTCCTTTTCATTTAATCCTCCTATGTTTTGAAAAAAAAGATAATAATATTATATCACAAAAAAATGGGAAGTGTCAAGATAAAATCTGACACTCCCAAAAATTAACAAAAACCTGACGACACCTAAAAATTAATCATTTACTATTTCCTTTATCGACCCAGCCAGACCCGCTATTCCCTGGATTTGCGAAGGTATTATAATTTTTGTCGCCTTTCCGTCGGCGGCTTTCGCAAAAGCCTCAAGCGACTTTATGGTCAAAATCTGCTCGGTAGGATTAGACTCGTTCAAAAGTCTTATACCCTGCGCAGTCGCTTCCTGTACCTTAAGTATCGCGACCGCCTCTCCCTCCGCTTCCCGTATTTTTGCCTCTTTAACCGCTTCAGCACGTAAAATCGCAGACTGTTTATCAGCCTCGGCAGCTAGAATTATCGCTTCTTTCTGACCTTCGGCTACAAGCACGGCCGATTTTTTTTCGCCCTCCGCGCGAAGTACTGATTCACGGCGCTCTCGTTCGGCTTTCATCTGCTTTTCCATAGCGTCCTGTATTTCGCGAGGCGGAATTATATTTTTAAGCTCTACCCTATTAACTTTTATCCCCCAAGGGTCGGTCGCCTCGTCGAGAATCACCCGCATTTTCGAGTTAACATGCTCACGCGAGGTGAGGGTTTCGTCAAGCTCCAAATCGCCGACTATATTTCTAAGAGTAGTTGCAGTCAGCTTTTCAAGCGCTAAAATTGGCTGATCTATCCCATAAGTGTAAAGCTTGGGGTCGGTTATCTGAAAATAAAGCACGGTGTCAATCTGCATTGTAACGTTGTCCTTGGTGATAACCGGTTGCGGAAGAAAATCGGCCACCTGCTCTTTTAAAGAAACTTGTTTGGCTACCCTGTCAATAAACGGTATTTTTACATGGAGACCGGTCCCCCACGTGTCACGAAAAGCGCCCAAGCGCTCGATAACAAATGCCCTTGCCTGCGGTACGATTCTAATATTAGACACAATTAAGATAACAATAATTAAACCTACTATAACCAACACCCATTCCATAATAAGGCACTCCTTTATAATTCACAGTTTATCAATAACGGTTCCTCTGCGTATTTAGCAGAGTTTTCTCCTAGCACAATCAGCTTTACCCCTTCTATTTTATCAACTATCACAATCTCTCCGATGTCAAATACGGCTCCGTCTTCTTCCGCGCGGGCTGACCATACCTGTCCCATTACCCTCACCTGCCCTGACGCGTTAAGGTTATCTATTCTTTCAGACACCACCGCCTTTTTCCCGATAACCCTATCAAAATTTGTTCGGACAGCCTTGCTTGATGTCAATTTTCTTGACAGCGGTCTGGTCAGCAAAACCAAAACGGCTGAAACCGCGACAAACACTACAATTTGAGCAGCAATACCGTTCGGAAAAAAAACACTGGCAAAAACAGCAACGCACGCCCCGCAAGCAAACCATATCGTAGTAAGGTTAGTCGTGAAAAGCTCAATAAGAATTAAAGCAACCATGGCGACAATCCAAAATATAGTTACAAATTCCATTGATTTTCCCTCCAATCTTCAAAAATCTGCGGCGGAGCCGCTTCCGGTGTTTTATAATCGTTTAACTTCAAATTTAATAAATTCAAAGTATAACAAGCGTCAGCTGGGGAATGAAAATCACCCGCCTCCAAAAAGGCGCGAGGGACAAGAATACTGTTATGTTTTGTATTATACTATAATTATACTTTTTTGTCAATTATTATACTATGGTTATGAATTTTTCAATTAAGGTACTTGACAATTGTTAAATTTTCGTGTAGAATAAGTTAAAATGAAAGGAGGAAAATTTTTTATATTTATTGTGCATATTTTTTCTTTGCAGTAAAATAATACCAGAGATTGACTAAAATCATTTTTTAGGTCAAAATAATGCTTTACTATCATTAAGGAGTATATCAATGAAAAAACTATTAAGTCTTTTAACTGCCGCATTTTTAATCGCTGGAATGACAGCATGTACTGAAACAGTAACTCCCCCGGCAGACACGACGGCCCCCGCTGACCCTCAATCATCAGAGGCTTCTGAGCCGGCAGTGGAGGCTGAAGAGCCCGCAGACGAACTCATCACCGTAGGTTATGCTCAGGTAGGCGCAGAATCAGATTGGCGCACCGCAAACACAGTAAGCTTTCAAAGTACTTTCACTGCCGAAAACGGATATGAGTTGATTTTTGACGACGCACAGCAAAAACAAGAAAATCAGGTTAAAGCTATCCGTAATTTCATAGCTCAAGAAGTAGATTACATAGTGCTTGCCCCCACCACCGAAACCGGTTGGGAAACCGTTCTCGGTGAAGCTAAAGAAGCGGGCATCCCCGTTATTTTATCTGACCGTCAAGTTGTCGTTACCGATGATACCTTATATGAGTGCTGGGTTGGCGGGAATTTCCTTAAAGAAGGACAAGACGGCGTAACATGGCTTAACAATTATCTTGTAGAAAACGGACGCGACAGTGAAGCGCTTAATTGTGTTCTTCTTCAAGGTACTATAGGTTCCTCGGCACAAATCGGTCGCACTCAGGGTATTGAAGAAGGCATCGCGGCTAACCCTAACCTCACCCTGTTAGAAAAGCAGACAGGTGAATTTACTCAAGCTAAAGGTCAGGAAGTTATGGAAAGCTTTTTAAAGGCATACGATGATATCGATGTTGTATTTGCCGAAAACGACAATATGGCTTTTGGCGCTATCGACGCTATCAAGGCCGCAGGCAAAGTCCCCGGGAAAGATATAATCATTATTTCTTTCGATGCCGTTAAGGCAGCTTTCGACGCTATGATAGCCGGCGATCTCAACTGTTCGGTAGAGTGCAATCCTTTACACGGACCTCGCGTATCTGAAATAATCCAAAAACTTGAAGCGGGCGAAGCGGTTGAAAAGATTCAATATGTTGACGAAGGCGTATTCGATCAATCAAATGCCGAAGCTGAGCTTCCTAACCGTATGTATTAATAAATAGCCGCTCCGGTTTTTTTGCCGGGCGCCCTTGCGGGCGGGAATTGTACTAATCTCCAAAGGCTTTTGAGGGAGATTAAGTATTAAACTTCCCGTCCGCTTTTTTCTTAAAATCTTGTTATAGCTGGTCGGTTTAAAAACTCTTTAGGATTTTTTAATTGCGTTTTTATGAACAATATTTCGTTAAAAATACTATAAGCGCAATGATTGGAGGCGTTTCTTCCATGAAAAATACTTTGCTTAAAATGATAGGGATAACAAAAACATTTCCGGGAGTCGTAGCTTTAGATAACGTTGACTTTACCCTTAACAAGGGTGAAATTCATGCTCTAATGGGCGAAAACGGAGCGGGAAAATCTACCCTTATAAAAGTGCTTACCGGCGTTGAGACGTTTGAAACCGGACGCATATTGCTGAATGACAGTGAAAGGTCCATCGTCAACCGATCTCCCCAAGAAGCACAGACACGCGGAATAAGCACCGTTTATCAAGAAATCAATCTCTGCCCCAACCTTTCTGTCGCCGAAAACCTTTATCTTGGTCGGCAGCCCAGTAAATTAGGACTAGTAAGTTGGAAAGAGATGAATATCCATGCCCAAAAAGTCATGGATAACTTTGAAATACCGGTAAATGTGACTGTATCGCTCGAAAACTACTCTGTGGCGATACAGCAAATGGTGGCAATTGCACGCGCGGTGGACATATCGGCTAAAATACTCATATTGGACGAACCTACCTCCAGTCTCGATGAACGTGAAGTTCAAAAATTGTTCAATATAATGCGTCGTCTGCGCAATGAAGGATTAGGCATAATCTTTGTAACACACTTTTTAGAACAAGTTTACGAGGTATGTGACAAAATAACTGTTCTGCGAAACGGCGGATTAGTTGGAGAATTTGAGGTTGAAAGGCTTCCTCGTGTACAGTTGGTATCTAAAATGATGGGGAAAGAATTTGATGACCTGGCCTCAATAAAAAATGAAGAGCCTTTAGAATTAAGCAAAGAACAGGAAACGCCGTTGTTTTCCGCACGGCAACTGGGCCGCGTCGGTCATATCAAACCTTTTGACTTAGAAATTTACCCTGGAGAGGTTATTGGATTCAGCGGACTTTTAGGTTCGGGAAGAACCGAGCTAGTTCGGATAATTTATGGGGCAGACAGCCCTGATTCCGGAGAAATGAAATATAAAGGAAAGAAGATATATTTTAAAACTCCGCTTGACGCAATGAAAAAGGGATTTGCTTTCCTTCCCGAAAACCGCAAAGAAGAAGGTGTCATAGCGGATTTATCTGTACGCGAAAATCTTATAATAGCGCTTCAGGCAAAAAAAGGCGCATTTAAGCTCATCAGCCGTAAAGAACAAGAAAAACTTGCAGACGAATACATAAAACTGCTTCAGATAAAAACTACCGGCACCGAAGCGCCTGTAAAACAGCTTTCAGGCGGCAACCAACAAAAAGTAATTTTAGGTCGTTGGTTAATGACTAATCCTGAACTCCTGATACTTGACGAACCCACTCGAGGAATCGATGTGGGCACAAAGACCGAAATACAAAAACTTGTATTAAAGCTTGCCTTTGAGGGGATGTGTGTCATCTTTATTTCATCAGAAATTGAAGAAATGCTTAGAACTGTTGGCAGAATGGGAATAATGCGTGATCGCGAAAAGGTTAAAGAGCTGTCTGCTGCGCAGCTTAATCAGGACGCCATAATGTCAGCAATTGCCGGAGGTAGCGGGAATGAAAATAGCTAAAAAAATTTTTTCACATCATTTGTTTTTTCCATTAATATGTCTTTTTTTAGTGCTTATTTTAAATTTGATAAGCACGCCTACCTTTTTTGAAATTACCATACAAAATGGTGTATTCTACGGATATATTATAGATATAATAAACCGTTCCAGCGAGCTGGTCGTTCTTGCCGCAGGTATGACCTTAGTGGTGGCCTCTTCAGGCGGCACCGATATTTCGGTTGGCGCGGTGAGCGCGATTGCGGGAGCGTGTTGCATTTTTGCATTGGGTTGGGATATCGATACTTATAATGTGCCATATTTTGTCGGATTTTTTATAGCCATGGCCGCCGGAGCGATCTGTGGCGCGTGGAACGGCTTTTTGGTGGCAAAGTTGAGAATACAACCTATGGTCGCAACTCTTATATTGTTTACCGCCGGGCGCGGCATAGCTCAGCTTATCACAAGCGGACAAAACAGATATGTCCGAGTCGACAGTTTTCGTTGGCTAGGCAATTTTCTGCCGGGTTCACCTGTCCCTACCCCGGTCATAGCGGCGGCTATTGTGATTTTGCTAACATCACTGGTGCTGCGTTATACCGCTTTAGGCACCTATATACAATCGGTGGGGATTAACCGACAATCTAGCCGTATAGTAGGGTTGCAATCAACAAAAATAATTTTCTTTTGCTATATGTTCTGCGGGCTTTGCTCGGGTATTGCGGGAATGATAATGACCTCGCGCATTTATTCGATAGACGCTAATAACGTTGGGAATCTCGTAGAGCTAGACGCTATATTAGCCGTAGCGTTAGGCGGAAATAGTCTCGGAGGCGGTAAGTTCAGAATTTCTGGAAGCGTTATCGGGGCCGTTACCATACAGGCTTTGTCAACTTCACTGTATGCTATGAAGATAACGGCGGACCAGCTGCCGATCTATAAAGCTATAATGGTAATAATAATCGTTGCGTTGCAATCACCGGAATTCAAAAGCTTTATTGCAAGCATTCGTAAAAATAAATTTCCTCCGGCTGAAATACAGCCTAAAATTAACAAGGAGGAACCCGCCCTATGAAAAAAATTCTCTCAAAGTTTACCGGCAATAACTTTTTGCTACTTATTACCGTAGTTTTGTTTTTTGTAATGTACACAATAGGACTTTTAGTGTTTTCGGATAAAAATTTTGGACGTGTTCAGGTATTTTTTAATCTGTTTATCAGCAATGCCGGACTTATAGTGGCTTCCGCAGGTATGACAATGGTGCTTATTACCGGTGGGATTGATATTTCAATCGGCTCAGTTATCGGATGTGTTTGCATGATGCTTGCCGTTATGATGGAAAAGCAAAACGTTTCCGTTCCGGTCGCTATTTTACTTGTTTTGCTGTTCGGAATCGTATTTGGCTTTGTTCAAGGATTTTTAGTAGCTTATTTAAAAATACAGCCGTTCATCGTCACACTTGCGGGTATGTTTTTCGCTCGCGGGCTTACGGCTGTTATCAGCTCAGAAATGATAAGCATATCAAACAAAACTTTTTTGGCAATGGCAAACGCAAAAATATATCTGCCATTTGGCGGGTATTTAAATAAAAAAGGTGAAATGATCATGCCTTACATATTTCCTAGCGTGATTTTAGCGCTTGTTCTGCTGGCGTTTGTGTTTATTATGCTAAGATACACAAAATTCGGTCGTAATATCTATGCGGTGGGGGGAAGCGAGCAAAGCGCACTTCTTATGGGGCTTAACGTTCGCAGAATAAAGCTTCAGGTTTACGTTTTAAACGGATTTATCGCATCAATAGCCGGTTTTGTCTTCTGTCTTAACAGTACCAGCGGATTTGTCGAACAGGCGCGTGGATTCGAAATGGAGGCCATCGCCTCGTCTGTAATTGGCGGAACGCTTCTGACCGGCGGTGTCGGAAACGTATTGGGCAGTTTGGTAGGCGTATTGATAAAAGGCACTATAGAGACGTTTATAACATTCCAAGGCACACTGTCGTCATGGTGGACAAGGATCGTCATCGCAGCCCTGCTCTGCTTTTTTATTGTGCTACAAAGCTTATTAACATCAATGAGAAAAAAGAAATTATAACCGAATTCATGTCCCCGTTTCTCAGGAGGCGAGTTCCATGCTGACTATCACTTAATTAACTTAATCAAAGCGTTGTTTCCTGGAAAAGTAGAACAAATTCTCGGGATAGAACTTGATGAACACCTCGGTTATGAAAAAAATGATGTCAAGGAAAATAAAATTGTTTTTCCCACTTAGTGTGGTAATTCGGTTCCATAACCCCCTGTCAGCTCCGTTTGCCGCCGCTTCAAGCAGCAACTCCAAGTCTTCCTAGATTGTCAAGTGGCCATTTGCGCATTTCTTCGCTCTTTTTACAGAGTTAAGCAACTCAGAAATTGTCGGGTATTCGTGGCTTCTTTTTACTGGACAAATCCGTACCCATTATGCTCCGCTTTTTCTCTTAAACGCGCCAGTTCCTGTACTTTTTCGTCATCGCTCATCTTGTGTATCACATATACCGCTTTTTTAATGGGTTCTATACCGGTTTGCTCTAACATCTCAAACTCCTCCTCCGTTTCAGCGTTGATGAGCTGCAACCACAGCTCCATATTGTTTTCCCTGTTCGCCTGTTTACTGATTTTTTTCAGTTCAAAGAAATGTATCCCAAATTTATCGTTCAGTATCTCATGCCGCGTTTTTTCCATAATAGTGAAGCTTGAATGATATTCAGGACAATCAAACATATTGAAATTCAGTATATTAATGGATATACTCTGTTTTAGATCGTTAAATTCATCGCCTTGTTTAAGCTCGCCGCTATACATCTTCGACCAGTAAAATAAAACCCTGTCCTTGTAGTCGGATTCCTTGTTCATTTGCATCTCAACATTGATCAACTTTTCATCCACCTGAACATTTAAATCCAGCCGAACGAATTTCCCCGTTAATCTTTCGGGTAGAATCTCGGAATTTTTGACTGCGATATTTTTTATAGATTCCTGAGGTATTTCAAGCAGGCTTGCCAGCAGGTCATGAAGAAGATCGGTATTTTCAGAAAACAGCTTTTAAAATATTATATCCAATTTTGCCTTTAAAACGTTTTTAATCATATTATGCCATCCTTTTACTAAGCTCATTATATCTACAAATCCTAACAAAACGCAATAGGCAGCAGAAAAATATAAAAACAATTAAACCAATCAAAACATCATTCGCCACTCGGATTTAATGTCAACTTCAAACCTTATCGGCGGCAAGCCTTGCCACGCGAATGAATAAGGAACAGTCGCCGCAATATTGCCGGTTATGTTGAACCTCTGAGCCGCTTTGTCGCCGGGCGCGGAAACAGCCGGCTCCACAGTGAAAGTAATATTATTTATCGTTATCTGCGAAAGCTCGCCGCCGGTAAAATCACCCCGTATGGTATTTAATATCTTGTTTCGCGTCGTCGTGTTGCATTCGTCCCACGAAAATCCCGAATACTTATAGCTTGCGGCGTACCCCTCGCGAACCGTTTGGTAAACGCTTTTATAATTTTCCACCGAAGCTGTGATAATGGCGGCTTGGAATTTGTCACGGACGCTTTTTGT
>JAISVH010000082.1 GCA_031271685.1 Eubacterium sp.
AAGCGGCCACGTTTTTACTCGTTTTCCGCTTCCTCTGTTTTTAATATTCCCTCTATCGTATACTCCACAATTTCTCTTGAAAATCTCTCCCTGATAGGAAACTGTAAATCCACAAAGCAAATTAGCTCCCAAAAGGCTTGACAATCGGCTTATTTAGTATAATATATCTATTGATATATAACAATGGGTTTTTTATGTATGGGGAGGAATTTAAGTGCCGCCGAAACAAAAAATTACCAAAAACATGGTGCTAAAAGCCGGTTTTGATATTGCGCGTCGCGATGGAATTGAGAGCGTCAATTCCAGAAGCATAGCTGAAGCACTTTCATGTTCTACACAACCGATATTCAGTTGCTTTGCAACTATGGAAGAGTTACGCAAAGGGGTCTTTGACTTTGCATGTGATAAATGCGTAGATGAAATTTTGGAGCATGAGAATAGCCCGGATTTATTAAATTTATCTACCAAATGGTACATTAATCTAATGAGAAATGAGCCGCATTTATACAAACTTTTATACTTTTCAAACGGATTTAGTCAGGGTAGCTTTCACGGTCTGATTTCAAACTACACCAGCAACCAAGTCATAATATCTAAACTGCGAAATATGTATGACCTTGAAGCTCCTATTGGTGAGGATATACTATTACGGGTTTTTGCCTTATTGCATGGCATAGGAGCTTTGATTACTTTCAACAACCTTGAAATGGACGACGCTGAAATTGCAAATATGGTGAAACGAACGGCTGCTGACATGACGCGCTGCGCCAAAGCAGAAGATAGGAGTATACGGCAATGAGTCAGATGGGTTTAATAAGCGCGATAATATCTTCCAAGCGTAGTGGCGGGCTAAAAAAAGCAGATTACACGGCTTTACAAAAGAAACGTTTGATAAAATTGGTCGTGTATGCCCAAAAGCACAGTCCTTATTATCGTACGCTATACAGCGGCTTGAATGTGAAAAACTGCGCCCTTACCGACCTGCCGCCCACAAACAAAGTCCATTTGATGAAGCATTTTGATGAATGGCTTACGGATAGAAATATCGAACTAAATATTGTGCAGGACTTTTTTGCGGACACAAATAACATAGGCAGCAAACTCCACGGAAAATATCTGGTTTATACAACATCCGGCTCAACAGGGAATCCTTCCGTCGTACTGGCTGACAAAACCACGTTTAATGTTGCGGCAGCAATTTCGGCGCTTCGTGCATTTGCGCGAAAAAGTGATTTGCGCGAATTTATGCGACGCGGGAAGAAAACGGCTGGCCTATATGCGGTGGACGGGTTTTATTTAGCAAGCGGTTCAATGAAATATAATCAGCGACGTATGCCTTGGAGAAAGAACCAGTTGGCGATAGATGTTTTAGCGCCAATCCCCGAAATTGTCCGTGCTTTGAATGAGTTTCAACCGGCGATGCTCGGCTCCTATCCGTCTATGTTAGAACTATTGCTACCAGAGCAAAATGCGGGGAGGCTCCATATTTCGCCTGTTCTGATTATGCCCGGCGGAGAATACTTACGCGAGGATTTACGTAAAGACTTGGCACAGGCGTTTGGTTGTCATGTGCAGACAAACTATTCCTGCACGGAAGCCGGTATTATCGCCTGTGAATGTGAACACGGACGGCTTCACATCAACGAGGATTGGTGTATTGTGGAAGCTGTCGATGAAAATAACCAACCTGTGCCAAACGGAACCCAAGGCAAAAAGACACTCATCACCAATTTAGCGAATTACACACAGCCTTTCGTTCGCTATGAACTGAACGACAGGACAATCATCCATGAAGAACCTTGCATATGCGGGAATCCATTCCGATGGCTTGAAATCGAAGGACGAACAGATGAGGTACTTGATTTTGGTGACGGAGTTAGAGTAGCTCCTATGTCACTGTTCGCACTGCTGAAACCTATACATGAAATAAAACGGTATCAGATTATCCAGCATGGCGAGAACCGCTTGGAGATAAGACTAAACACCGATGACAAGCAAGCTGCCTTTGAAAAAGCAAAGAACGCACTGTCCGGCTATTTGGAAAGCGTTCACGCGGATGTAGAAATTTATCTGTCAGGCGATGAGCCGCAGATACATCCCAAAAGCGGAAAGTTCAGGGCGGTTTATTCCGTAGAATAGAAAACGCGGGCAAACATTATTTATACACTCCATCTTATCCAGCGACATCGCAGAACAGAAAGAGGTGATAACCACGAACAAAGGTGAATGGCTCCTATGCCCTGTATGCGGCGGCAAAACCCGCGATAAGATTCGGGAGGACACGGAGCTTAAAAACTTCCCGCTGTTCTGTCCAAAATGTAAGCGGGAAACCCTAATCAATGTAAAAAAACTGAATATCTCTCTTATCAAAGAGCCAGCCGCTAAGACGCAGGGCCGATAACTTGTGAGATTGCTCACAGATTATCGGCTTTTTACTTTTTGCTGAACAAGCAACTATGATGTAAAAATCCCCCGCGCAACGGAAATAAAAAAAACCGTTGCCGTGGGGAACAATCCTTTGCGGTCAAATCCATAAATCAGCACGGCGGCGGTTTTGAGAAATCAAGCCGCCGTTTTGTTTTGCCCTTTGGGTAACGGCGCGGCGGCAAACAGGAGGTTGCCGCTATGCGCCGTGTTTACCCGCCGCCTATATTGTCGCGTGGGCTTTGGTTAAAAAAAGCCCGTTTAACACATGGCACTTTCATGCCCAACAGTATGAATTATACAGTGCAATCCATATAAATACGGTTCATGTCGCTCGGTTAGGTTTTGCCTTGTCGGGCGTTTTTGTTTCCCGTCCAAAAAAATAAGAATCCACCGGCTAAGCCGATGGTATTTCTTATACGCCTTAG
>JAISVH010000009.1 GCA_031271685.1 Eubacterium sp.
AAAACTAAAATTGTTAAAAAAGTAAGAGAAATATTATATGGTCCTCCTTAGCTCAGTCGGTAGAGCATGCGGCTGTTAACCGCAGGGTCGTCTGTTCGAGTCAGACAGGGGGAGCCAAATTGCTTAAATACTCGTGGAAAAAGCGGACAAGTCATTGTTAATTCAAGACCCGTCCGCTTTTTTCTTTTTGTGTCTAGACGTCACCTTTGATACAATCTTACCAAGATTACACGTCACGATGTCCATATTTGGTGTCTAATTTTGTGCGTGTAGTTTCAAAGAATAAACGATGCACCTGAGAAAAAAATGTCGTGCGAAGACGGGTGTAAAATCAAGACTTCTAACCTATTCTAGTGAGCCGACATACAGGGGTTCAAGCCGTCTTTGCGCATGGATATACCCCGAAGCAACAAAAAACCCCGGTAAAAACCGGAGTTCTCTGCCCTCTGAAATTGTATCAAAGGTGACGTCTACATATGGTGCGCCATCAGGGACTTGAACCCCGGGCCGACCGGTTATGAGCCGGTAGCTCTAACCAACTGAGCTAATGGCGCAAAACAATCAAGTATCAAATACAATATAGCGCAAAATAAAATTTTCTTAACCTGTTTTCAGTTAGGCTCCTAAGAGAAGTCGCATATATCGCATAGAATATTGCTTGGTGACCCGTGGGGGAATCGAACCCCCGTTTCCGGCGTGAGAGGCCAGCGTCTTGACCGCTTGACCAACGGGCCTTTATTTATTCGCTTGTTTTATTCCTCCGCCCTTATTAATGGCGGAGGAATAACCTCGCGCTTTGATGGCCTAAGTGGTACACCTTCAGGGACTCGAACCCAGGACCCACTGATTAAGAGTCAGTTGCTCTACCGACTGAGCTAAAGGTGCAAATATATAAACGCTCATATATTATATCACGCTTTTCCTAGCCTGTCAAGCCTTTTTTTATAACCTCTTTAAAAAATTCATTAGCTAGCACAATGCCTTATTCTCAAAAATTGCTTTATAGATAATCAATACTAATATCAGTAAAAATTATAGACTAAATAATCTTAGTTATTTTAGCTCAGCTTTAAAATATTTTTCGCGACTGCGATCAAACGCCTAATACCTATCTTCATCGAAGATAAGTATGGGCGTTCCGGTTGCCCTGAACCTTCTGGCAAGACTCGATTTTATTTTAGATTAGTATATGTCAGTCTATTTAAAAACCTTAAAGGGCTTTTAAATAGCGGGCAAAGCCCGTTGGCAACCTTAAGGTGCGCGGCTGACTATGTAACAAGGGAAAGCCGCCTTCGGCGGCACGCGGCTTATGACGCGTCTTAAAACGCGTTTAGCGTTTTTAAACTGGACTAGCTATAAATTATTAGAAAACATGTAAAAGTTTTGCTTAAAACATATAGGACGGCCATTTTTGACCGTCCCGCAATTGTGAGTTCAAAAACATCTGTGGCTATATTTTTCTTTTCTTAAGGTAGTCAAATAACGTTACCAGTAATTCGTTTAACTGTGAGCGGGCAAATTGAGCGTCAGCCCCGGCGGATTCACCGCGCATACGCATATTTTCATGAATCAGCGATGAGAACAGCAACACCGGCGTAGTCCTGAGTTCCTTATCGTCTTTAATGAATTTTGTGAGACTGTGTCCGTCCATTTGCGGCATTTCGATGTCTGAAATGACAGCGGCCAGATTTTTCTTTAAGTCAGGCGTGCCCTTTTGTTGTCGAATATAATCCCAAGCGTCGAGGCCATTATAAAATACCTTAATGTTTTTAATGCCCGACTTTTTTAAGGCGTCAACGACGACTTTGTTAAGAAAAAGGCTGTCTTCAACAACGATGATCTGTTGTTCGCTGTCAATATCCTCGCTGATAACTGAAAGGTCAAGATCGTTCACCTCAAAATCAAGACCATAATTTAAGTCGCAGATAATCTTTTCAAAATCAAGAATCATTATCATACGGTTTTCGAGCTTAGCTATGCCGGTTGCAACACTTTCAGTCCCATGATGGTTGACCGACGGAGGTTTTTCGATCTCAGACCAACTAAGAGTTTGGATACCGTTCACTGTGGTTACGTGGAAAGCAATGCTCATCTGTTGAAAGTCGCAAACGATCAAAAGGCCGTTGCCATCCTCGTCACTTCCACAATTGAGCACTTTATGCAAATCTATAACTGTCACTAATTTGTCGCGATGCATAAAAACGCCCTCAATTTCAGGCGGAGCCGAAGGCATGGGAGTAAGCTCGATATATCTGATAATCTCACTCACTTTTGCTATGTTTATCCCAAAATACTCGTCCCCAACCAAAAAATCAAGCAACTGGAGCTCGTTTGTGCCGGTTTCAAAAGTCAATTCCTTTTTTTCCCCCATACCACATTACCATTCCTTTCCTATTACGACATTAAGGCAAATCGCATTACAAACATCTGCGGCGAAACCGCTTCCAGTGTTTTATAGCAAATTAACTTGAAAACAAACAAAAATAACCGTGTTTACGTCCCCTGCCGCCTAAGAGCCGGTTCAATGAACGCGGCTATAAAACGCTAAATTTTTTGTAAAAACGATCTATAAGTACAAAATCTTATTCAATTATACTACATGTTTTTCAAAAAATCAAGACTCATTTGTTATTTTTAACAATTTATTAAAAAATATATTACAACACCCTAATCCCTTTGAAAAAAACGCCTTTCCAATATTCACCGCTTATATCCTGTTCTTTCACTAATTCGCCGGGTTTGGGGCTGAATATCATAACGTTATCGCCAATATATATGCCGCCATATTCCGCTTTTTCGCCGCCTGTCGAGAAAAACACCAAGTCGCCGGGCTTAAGCTCTGACAAACTGCTGATTTTATCGCCCATGTCCGCTTGTTCGGATACTCGCCGCGGTGTGCTTAAAAATCCATTTTGTCTTAGAACATAGTAAATAAACCCTGAGTTGTCAAACCCCGCATCAGGGTCAGCCCCTCCCTCGGCAAATGGAATCCCTAATAACGAACCGGCTGTGATAGTGATTTCATTGTTAGAATTCGCATTTAACTTGGGAAGGTCGGACATTGGGGTTTCCTCGGGAGCGGTAATTATTTCTTGAACAGTCGAGGAGACGGATGTTGCGTTCGCGCTTTCACGCGAAGAGGCAAAAGGCGGCTTTTCTGTTTGTAGTTGAGTCTGCTCATCAGAATAAACGGGCGTGGTTTCCTTTTCACTTATGACCAATTGTCCGTTGTTTTTACAGCTCGACACCGTCAATAAAGCAAATACTAATAATAAAATTTTAATTCTATTCATGTCACACCTCTTTTCCTGATAACATTTTACCCGTTTTCCATAAAAAAGTCAAGTAAAAAAACAACCTCCTTATGAAAAAAGGACGGTTGTTTAAAAACTTATCGGTTCAATAGCAAGTATTTTTTATACTGAAGTAAATTATTACCTCTGCAACAAACAGCAGACAAAAATCCGGCTGCGTGATTTGCACGCCAGAGCTGCGCGGTATTGCCCTTAGTATTTTTTAAGTTAAATGACTATACGTCAGCGGGAGGGTGATTTTTTATCCCCCGCTAACACACTTGTTAAAACACCGGAAGCGGCTCCGACGCAGATGCTTGAAAATATACTGCGGTCATACGGTCAACATCCCATGTTCGTCTATTTGAAGGATTAAAAGCTGCTCTTCACGACCGGTTTCGGCGTTGATATAAACAAGGATCTGCTGTCCGTCTTTGGCGGTACAGTGAAATTCATAGCAGTATTTTTCCGAAAGCCCGTCGGATGGGACGATGCACATGCGGCTTTCCTTAACCGTGAGATAGGGAGAAAGTTTTTTAATTGCTTCAGTATGTGAAACTTTTATTTTCGGGATTTGACGTTCAATATGGTTGGTGATATACCCCCTCGCGTCAAAACTTATTACCTCTCCGTTGTCCATCGCCACCCCGACTTTTATCAAATCGGTATACAATACGGTGTTGTCCTGAATACCCGCGAAGTTTATGATGCAAGCTCCCTGCTGCGTTTCATAATATGTGTTGATGACTTCGTAAACACCCAAATCCATCATATATTTTTTAGCGATCTCTATGCATTTTTCAGTGCTGATCGTGGCGTCGCCAACATTGCGATAGGCCAACATATAACATAAAAATCCGCCGCTTTTTGTAACCGATACGGTAGAGTTTCCATCCATAAAGGTATATGACGGCATGGTCCCCATTTCTTCGCCGATCAGCCTTAAGTTTTCTATTTTTGATGTCTCGACCGCTTTTTTCAGCGCTGTTTGTTCGTCAATCGGCCGAGTTCCTTTCAGCAACCGCGGGTCCCTTTGCATGAGGTGATCGGAAAATGGCCCGTCGTAAATCAGAGTGGGGTAATTATCGAACCCTTTTTCAATGTCCGCAAAACCGTTCGCGATGTTCTGCGGGCTTTGAGAATTTTCTTTATTCGAGGTATTCATTGCCATATCCTTAACTTTGTCGAAGGTTAGATATCCTCCGTGGATTTGGCTTTCCACACTCCACATGCTGTCAGAAATATTCTTGGCATATGAATAAAGCGCTTCTAAGTTTTTCTTTTCGTCATCGGCAAGCGATTCGCCTTCGGACATTTTTTTTGACAGCGACTGCGCGTAATTGCCAACCTGAGATAAAAATTTATTAGTGTTTTCAAGATTTAGCTCTTCAATCGGCAGTTGTGAAAGCATCGCCTTTGCGCCCATCGCATCTCCCCAAAGCTTAGAAGAAAGTTCGTTGATCATATCCGGAGAGTTGCTGTACAGTCCTTTGTTCAGTGTGTTTTTGATATTGTCAAGGCTTAACGACAAGTCTCCTATCGACCTAAGATAGCTATATTCCAAGCTCCGCTTTGCCAACGTTAACTTGTAGGAGCTTAGGCATGCGAAAGCGCCTAGGGCAAGCAGAAAAGCTATAGCGAATGAAAAAATGCGGACAAGAGCATCCTTTGATATTTTAACCATAAATTTTAGTCCTTTCATCTTTTATCTATATTTTTTCTATTAAAATTGCAAATATACTATTTATTTTTTATTAAAAATATGATATAATCATTAAATGATTTATTTTGATAACGCGGCGACTACAAGACCTTTAAAATCAGCAATAGACATATTTTGTCAAACGGCGGACAAAAATTTTGGCAATGCTTCGTCTTTGCACGGGTTTGGGGTATGCTCAGAAAAGATAGTTGAAGCAGCTAGAAAAAAGCTTATAAAAAGGTTTGGGGGAGAAGGCTATTCTTTGGTCTTCACGTCTGGCGGCACTGAAAGTAACAATATGGCGGTATTTGGCGTTTCAAAAGCTAGTAAACACGGCAAAAAAAAGATTGTCTCAACCGCCATAGAGCATGAGAGCGTCTTTGCTCCGTTAAACGAGCTTGAAAAAAGCGGATACGAGGTATTAAGGCTTAGTCCGTGTCACGATTTTGAGCGCGCACTTGTAGAAGCGGTTGATGAAAATACCGTTATGGTCTCTTTTATGGAGGTGAATAACGAAACCGGATTTGTCATTGACTCCGAAAAGGTTTATAGAGAGATAAAAGAAAAGAATAACCGTTGTGTTGTGCATGTTGACGCTTGTCAGGCTTTTTTAAAAAAATATATTTATGGCGACTTGATTAGCGTTTCAGGGCATAAAATACATAGCCCCAAAGGGATAGGCGGGTTGTTTATAAAAAAAGATATAAAGCTTTCTCCGTTTTTTTTTGGTGGCGGACAGCAGTCGGGTTTTCGTCCCGGAACCGTTCCGTCTGAGCTTATTGCCGCGTTTGGGGCGGCGGCGGAAGAATATAAATATGACGTCGCTTATATTGAGCGATTAAAAGATTGTTTTGTCGGCAGACTCAGCGAATTCAACGGCATTAAAATAAACTCATATCATAATATCCCCGACATCTTAAATTTTTCGGTTTTGGGAATACGAAGCGAAGTAACTCTGCATTTTTTGGCCGAGCGCGGAATATATGTTTCAAGCGGTTCGGCTTGTGCGGGCGGAAAGCCCAGCCATGTAATAAGGGCTTTTGGACACAGCGGGGAGATCGTCGATTCGGCTGTGCGAGTAAGCTTTTGCATGGACAATACTATTGATGAAATAGATGAGTTTTTCACGGCGTTTAGAGATATTTTAAAAAGGCTTAGGAGAAGCAAATGGAAATAATAATGCTAAAATACGGTGAAATAGCCCTTAAAGGTCAAAATAAACGCACTTTTGAGGAAATTTTGCTTAAAAATATAAGGTATAGGCTTAAATCTTTGGGTAATTTCAGTTACTCCCGCATGCAGTCTACAGTTTATGTTGAGCCGAAAAGCGAGGATATTGATATTGGGCTCGCAGTGGAAAAGCTGCTTGCGGTTTTCGGGATCGGAGCGATACAGCGAAGTCTTGTGATACCCAAAGATTTTGAGATAATTGCAAAAGAAGCAGCGCCTTATCTGGAATCATCTTTAAAGCGCGCCAAAACATTTAAAGTCGAGGCTAAGCGCGCAGATAAGCGCTTCCCTATGAAATCGCCTGATCTTCAAAGGGAATTAGGGGGCAAAATTTTAGAGGCATACCCACATTTAGCCGTGGATGTACACGATCCTGATGTAACGATATTGGTAGAGATACGGGATAACGGAGCATATATAAATTCAGAAAGAATAACAGGAGCGGGCGGTATACCGGTCGGAAGTTCGGGAAAGGCGTTGCTGTTGCTTTCGGGAGGCATTGATAGTCCGGTGGCGGCCTATATGATGGCTAAACGCGGGTTAAAGGTAGATGCCGTCCATTTTGAAAGCCCTCCGTATACCACCGAAAGGGCAAGGATTAAGGTAGAGTCTCTCTGTGAAAAGCTGACCGCATATTGCAGTGAAATAAAACTTTATTGCGTTAATTTCACTGAATTGCAGGAAGCGATTTCCGACAACTCGCCGGAGGAATATTTCACTGTTATCATGAGAAGACTTATGTTGAAAATTTCTAATCGTTTATGTGACAACAACGATTATCACGCGCTTATTACCGGAGAAAGTTTAGGACAGGTGGCTAGCCAAACCCTTTCAGCGATAAACTGTACTGATAAAGCGGCAGCATATCCGGTTTTTCGTCCGCTCTGCGGCATGGATAAGATTGAAATTACAAATATTGCGCGAAAAATCGGGACTTTTGAGATTTCCTCTCTGCCTTATGAGGACTGTTGCACTATTTTTACCCCACGCCATCCAAAAACCAAGCCCAGGTTAATTGAGGTTGAAGAAATAGAAAAGCGCTTTGATTATGAGCCGTTAATTAAAAAAGCTTTTTCAGAAATTGAAATAAAATTTTTCAGGTTTTAAATGGATATGGATAAAGATTTTTACAATATTGTGTCTGAGGTTGACAAACGGGCACAAAATGTAGTAAAATTATTAAAGGAATATTCGCTTGTCGTTTCAACGGCCGAAAGCTGTTCCGGAGGTTTGCTGGCGGCCGCGCTGACAGGGGTCGCGGGAGCGTCAGAAGTGTTTAACTTTGGGGCATGCACTTACTCAAACGGGGCAAAAGAAAAATATTTAAACGTTAAAAATCAGACTTTAAAGGATTTTGGGGCTGTATCCAAAGAAACCTCATTAGAAATGGCGCGGGGTGCCTGCGCGGCGGGTAATGCCGGGTTGGGCCTAGCCATCACGGGGATAGCCGGCCCCGGCGGAGGTACTGCGGAAAAACCTGTCGGCACGGTGTATATTGCCGCCGCTTGCGGCGCTAAAACAGAATGCAAAAGGCTTTCGGTAAGTACGGATAGAATTTTGCCGGAGCTTGAACGACAGTATATAAGATATTATTCTGTAAATGAAACGTTAAAATTAGCGGAAGTTTTTTTAGCTGAAAACGACCTTAATTGCTTTGCGCATTGAATATGCGGTTTGAAATTTATGTTAAAAAGGATGAAGTAAATGGCTATAGCGACTCATTATAATTCGCGCCCGATTGGGCGCGGCAGAAAAAAAAGCTTACTGGCGCGTCTTTTGGGAGGAATTTTTCCTATTCGCGGGGATAGCGGCGGCGAGGTAATAAGAAAATTGATATTTTTAGCCGCGCTTGTATCTTTTGTTTATTTTGGGGGTTCGGTGGCATTAGAGCTTGGCGGTGATATGATTCAGCAGTGGAAGATTGATGAGTATAACAGGAGAATGGCGGATGCGCTTAATTTGCCACCGGAAATGGAAGAAAGCGTTAGAAAAAAGGTTCCGGAGATTCTGCCGGAGTTTATCGCCGGATATAATGATAATAACGATTTAGTTGGACATGTAAGAATAGACGATCAAACCGCTCCCGGCAATTATCTTATTAATTATCCTGTTTATCAGTCAGACGACAACGAATATTACCTTAAACATGCGTTTGATCATTCCGACAGTGTCGGCGGGTCGATTTTTGCCGACTACAGAAACAATTTTTCGGCGGGTGAAATTAGCGCTAATACCGTTCTTTATGGTCATAATATGATAAATCAAGAATATTTTACCTTGCTGTCTAGGTATCACCCGAACTATTATCTTATCGGCTCGCCCGACCAGTGCTTGGATTTTTATAAAAAACATCCGATAGTTGAGTTTAATACTATTTATGAAAAAAGCAAATGGAAAATTTTTGCCTGCGGCCTGTATAATACCCAAAAAATATACGGAGAGGTGTATGAATACAATAACCAACTTGAATTTTACAATGAGGATGAATTTAATAATTTTATACTAGATGTAATGGACCGCTCGGTTCTATTTACAGATGTTGACTTGAAATACGGGGACAATATACTTACTCTTTCAACTTGTTTTTATCCCATGGGCAAAGAGGTTGATACACGATGCGTTGTGTTCGCGAGAAAGATAAGAGAGGGAGAGATAGAAAACGTTAACGTGAACAAAGCGGTATATAACGACAGGGAATATCGTTTTGAGAAACAGGCATATAATTACGGAACTAATTGGAACGGCAGGGTTTGGGATACATCTTATTTAAAAAGTTAAAGATATAACGCTTAGGCAAAGCCGCAGTTTGCCCAACATCTAAATTAGGTGTTGGGCGGCGAAAGTTAAGATTGAATTTATTTCAATCTTAACTTAATTTGCTATAATTAAGAATCTGGGAGGAAAACGATGACTGGCAGAAACAAAAATGGCAAAAGGCCGGATTATGAATTTGATTATGATGAAAAGTTTATTCGTGGGAGAAAAAAAGGAGACGGTGCATTTGAAAAAATAGCCGATGCCGTAATTCCCATGAAAGGTGATAGAGCGGGTGAATTCATAAGGAAAATAGTTTTTCTGCTGTCTTTTGCCTGCGTAATATTGCTTTTAATTATGATAGTTTTAAACCTGAATGAAAGCATAAACGGCGACGGATTGGCTAAAAGCTCCAAAATCAATCCCGAATCAGAGATATTTGGCAGGGTTGACATTAGAGACTCACATGACGCCGTTTCGGAAAAAGCTCCGATACCGGAAGTGCTCGATGAATACATAGAGCTTTATGAGCGCAATTCTGATTTGGTCGGTTGGGTAAAAATAGACGGGACCGAGATAGATTATCCGGTTTTACAAGCGGAGGATAACG
>JAISVH010000106.1 GCA_031271685.1 Eubacterium sp.
ACCTGCGTTTTATGATAAGCTGACCGGCGAAATATCTCGCTCAGTTATCTTTGCTCACGACTTTTATAAAATAGAAGAAACTATGGCAATAGATAATAATCCTGTTGGAGTTGTTGACGACGGACCTTCCGCGGACGATTTTGTTTCGATAACTCCGCCCGAATGGGGTGCAGACCTGCACACACTGTGGCGCAATGAAAATGGGACCATTAACACGCACGGCTATATGGAAGTTAAGAAAAGCAGCGATTTTTATGGATTAGGCGCTGTGTTTAATGGTAAATACGATATTTATGAAGTGCCGGTGGAGTTAAATCATAAATATGGCGACTGTGATAGCAATGGCAAAATTAACGCTAAAGATTTGACCTATATGAAGATGTTCTTGCTTGGAAGAAGTGAAAATCCTCGTAACAATAATATGGATTGTAATAAAGACGGAAGAGTTGATGTAGCTGATTTAACTCAGTTAAAAAGGGCAATAGTGGGCGGATTGGATTTAGGATATGTATAACCTCTTTTATGTCCCCCGCCTCTTAGGCGGCGGGTTCCATGCTTACTACGTTAGCGGTGGGTGATTATCCCCCAGTTGACGCTTTAAAACACGGGAAGCGGTTCCGCCGCAGATGTTTGAATAAGAGAAAAAATCCCGCATTTATCGGCGGGATTTTTTATATTTCATTTTTCATTTTTCAAACATTTGAGTTTTTGCTGACAAATACGGGATAATCCGGGGTGCCGATTAGACTTCTGTAACTTCCGATATTAACATTTTTGTCGGCAATAACATAGTTTATCTCTGATCGATCACCTATTACGGTGTCTTGCATAAGAATGGAATTTTGTACGACTGCTCCTCTGCCAACTTTTACGCCGCGGAACAGCACGCAACTATTAACTGTTCCCTCAATTATGCATCCGTCGGCAACCAAAGAATTGCTAGTGTTAGCGTCAATGCCGTATTTTGCCGGCGCCTCATCGCGAACTTTTGTATAAATCGGGCGGTCACGAGTGAACAGCGCATTAAGCTTAACACGATCCATAAGCGCCATATTCGCTTTAAAATAAGAGATAATGCTGTCGATCTGTTCGTAGTATCCATCAAATTTATATCCGAAAATCTTAATATCGTTCAGCTTATGCTGAATTACGTCAACCTCGAAGCTGAAAAGATTACGCGCGGCATTTTCGCTTATTAGGTCAAGCAGAAAATCTTTTTTAAGTACAAAAATGTTCATGCTTGTGTTAAACTCGCCGGCCAAGTCGGGTCTTATCAAAACATCATAAATTTGTCCGGCACTATTGACGCTGAATACCGTTTTGGTGGATAACTCGCTGTTTTCGTATTTTCCGCGACCATAAACTACTGTTATGTCGGCCTGTTTTTCTTCGTGATAATCAAGAATTTCTTTAAAGTTGAGATTAGCGATTATATCTGTGTCCGCCATTAAAATATATTCAGCGTTTGTTTGGCGGATAAAGTTAACGACACCGAAAAGGGCGTCAAGTCGCCCGCGGTAAAGCCCCGCCCCCTGGCCATATGGCGGAAGTAAATGCAGGCCGCCGCTTTTGCGCGATAAATCCCATTCACTTCCGGAGCCAAGGTGGTCAAGCAGTGATTGATAATTAGATTTGGTGATTACTCCTACCTCGGTAACACCTGAGTTTACCATATTTGAGAGTGCAAAGTCGATAAGTCTGTATCGCGCGCCGTATGGAACCGAGCCCATTGTACGCAGTCTGGTTAAGTCGGAGATAGTTAAATCGTGCATGTCAGCAAAGATTAAACCAAGCACATTTGCCATAATAGCCATATATTTCAACCTTTCTTTCCGTTTCGTTTTATCATAAATCCGAGCATTACTCTAAACGTTTTCTGAAATCATAGATTTTGGTTTTATAATAGCATCGCCTGAAACCGACACCTGATGCCCAATGACTGTAACACCCCAGCTATCCGTGTTTTCCAAGGCCTCGGGGCGTTCTCCTACCCTGACATTTTCACCGATGATACAGTCTTCGCCTACAATTGCGTATTCAATTACCGCTCCCCTTTTTATGGTGGTATTAGGCATTATTATACTGTCTCGGACAATAGCGCCTGGCTCAACGACAACACCGGAAAATAATACAGAAAAATCGACCTCACCCTCAATATAGCAGCCTTCGGCTATCATTGAGTTTTCGGTTTTGCTGTACTCACCCATATAGTGAGGTGGCATTACAGGAGTTCTTGAATAGATTTTCCAGTTATGGTCATACAGATCTAGCGGAACATTTGGGTTAAGGCAGTCCATATTTGCCTCCCAAAGGCTGTCTATGGTGCCAACGTCTTTCCAATAAGCGTCAAAATGATATGCCACAAGCTTACAGTTTTCAGCTAGCATAGCTGGAATTATATTTTTACCGAAATCTTTGTCGGCGGCGGGATCGTTTTCGTTTTCGGTCAGATAACGCTTAAGCGTTCCCCAATTGAAAATATAAACGCCCATTGACGCGAGATTTGACTTTGGCTCTTTGGGTTTTTCAGAAAAATCAGTGATAACGCTTTCTTTATCAGTACTCATGATTCCGAATCGGCTCGCTTCTTCCCAAGGAACCTCAAGCACCGCAATGGACACTTCGGCTGCCTTTTTCTTGTGGAAGTCAAGCATTTTAGAGTAATCCATTTTATAGATATGATCTCCTGAAAGTATGGCCACATAGTTTGGATTGTATCGGTCAATAAAGCTTATATTTTGATAAATTGCGTTTGCCGTGCCTGAATACCAACTTTTTCCGCTGGCGCTTTCATATGGAGGCAAAACATGAACGCCTCCGTGCACACGATCAAGGCCCCACGGATGGCCGTTGCCGATATACTCATTTAAAACTAGCGGCTGATATTGTGTCAATACCCCCACCGTATCTATTCCGGAGTTTACGCAGTTTGACAGGGGAAAATCAATTATGCGATATTTTCCGCCATAAGGAACCGCCGGCTTTGCCATATCCTGTGTCAGTGCGTAGAGCCTGCTCCCTTGTCCTCCGGCTAGCAGCATTGCAACACACTCTTTTTTTACGTGCTTCATATTGTTTCCCCCTTTTTATGGACTCTTTTTTATTGTTTTGCGTATGGATAACTTTTTTTCAGTTTTTTTATCCTTTTTAGGCGCTACGTTGTTCACGGGTTTAAAAAACATGGCCGACATAGGCGGAAGTTTTATGCTTATTGAATATTCTTCACCATGCATGGGTATAGTCTCTGCTATAATTTTCTTGTTCACGACATCGCATTCGGTTGAAAATATCTCTTTATATTTTGTGTTGAACGGCACACCAAAACTATATATTTTATGTTCTTTTGGTTGAAAATTACAAACTATGATCAGCTCATCGTTCTTTTTATTTATTCGTCTGAACACTATGACTGAGTTTTTGTTGTCATCACTCGAAATCCATTTAAATCCGCTCCAGTCGTTGTCATTTTCCCAAAGCTCGCTTGAATTTTTATAAAAATTATTTAGTTTGCCGACATAATCCTGAAATTTTTTATGATCATTAAATTCAAGTATATCCCAATCAAGTCCGGTTTTATAATTCCATTCTTTGAATTGCGCGATCTCCTGTCCCATGAACATCAGTTTTTTACCCGGATGAGCAATCATATAGGCTAAAAATGTTCGAAGCGAGGCAAAACGAAGGTCGCGCGGACCTGACATTTTTTCAAGCATTGAGCATTTTCCGTGCACCACTTCATCATGGGAGATAGGCAAAACATAGTTTTCAGAGAAAGCGTAATAAAATGAAAAAGTAAGCTTGTTGTGGTTATCCGGTCGATATTCGGGACTCATGGACATGTAGCTTAGCATGTCGTTCATCCAGCCCATGTTCCACTTGAAATTAAAACCAAGACCTCCTATGTCAGAGGGCTTTGTGACCATCGGCCACGCGGTGGATTCTTCGGCAATCATCAAGATGTATGGGAATTCTTTAAAAAGTAGGGAGTTCAGTTTTTGCAAAAACGCAACGGCCGAAAGGTTTTCATTACTGCCACGGTAATTTGGTCGCCATTCCCGCCGATCATAGTCTAAATACAGCATCGAAGCGACAGCGTCTACCCTTAGCCCGTCGATATGATAGTTTTCTATCCAATAACGGGCATTTGAAATAAGAAAAGACACTACCTCGTTCTTGCCCCAATTGAAAAGCCTGGTTCCCCAGTTGCTATGGTCGCGCATTAAGGGATCCTCATATTCATAACAGTATTCTCCGTCAAATTCATATAGTCCTGCCGCATCTTTCGGGAAATGAGCGGGAACCCAGTCAAGAATAACTGCGATACCATTTTTATGGCAAAAATCAACAAACTGCATAAAATCATGCGGGGGACCATACCTTGAGGTTGGAGCAAAATATCCGATTTGCTGATAGCCCCACGAACCATCAAATGGAAACTCGGCTATCGGCATCATTTCAATATGTGTATATCCCATTTTTTTAACATAAGGAATAAGCGATCCGGCAAGCTCCATATAGTTAAACAGCTCGCTTTCGGGATTTTTCCAAGATTGCAGATGAACCTCATATATATTCATAGGCGATTCGTATGGGTTTGACTTTTTGCTCATCCATGCTTTGTCACCCCATTTATATCCGCTTATATCATAGATTTTGCTGGCGGTGTTCGGCCTTGTTTCCATATGAAATCCATATGGATCGGCTTTAAGTTTTAGTTGTCCCAATGAACCTACAATAGCATATTTATAGGTGTCGTATTGTTTAAGGCCTGGAATAAAAAGCTCCCATACGCCATGGTCATGCAATAGTTGCATGGGGTTTTTCCCATCGTCCCAGTGATTAAAATCTCCTACAACACTAACGCTGTGTGCGCGGGGGGCCCATACCCTGAACATCACCCCATCGCGGCCACTAGATTTTATAAAATGCGCGCCAAAAAAATCGTAAGCTTTACTAAGGGACCCCTCGTGGAACAAGGCAAGAAGAAAATCATAGTCGTTTTGTATGTTCATCAAGTAGCACTCCGTTTTGTTTTAGTAGTGTTTATATCATTTTGATAAAACGTTTACGTTTTTCAAAATGATATAAACACTGCGGCTTTGCCGCAGTGCATCGCTTTCAGCGACGGACTTAAACATGGAATTCGCTTTTATGTTTAAGCAATTTGCTATAATTGTATTGGAAATTGTTTCCGTTGATTCATTGTATCACATACGAAGAATATTTACAATAGCAATTTGTAATTTTCAACAAATATTATAAATTATTGGGTTGGATTTTGTGCAAATATAACCGAGTTAATCTCCCTCCGCTTTTTAGGTGACGTGGGATTTTAAATCCATCGCTGACGTTTGTTAAAACAATGCAATCGACTCTGCCGTAGATATTTGAATATCTGTAGATTTTAATATTAAAGAAAATATATTTTTATTGACTTATACAAATAAAAAAGTTATAATTTACTTGTCCTGATAATAAATACTATGAAAAAGGAGGAATTAAATATGTCAGTAAGCAAAAAAGAATGGGGAGATTATTGTGGTTATAAAATATATCTCTACACCATTAAAAGCAAAGAAATTTTAGTGAATATAACGAATTACGGCGCTGCTTTGGTTAACATTTTCACACCCGACAAAAACGGAAATATTGATGATATAATTTTAGGATATGACGACCTTGCAGGGTATATTAACGGCAAAACTTTTCAGGGTGCTACCATTGGCAGATATGCCAACCGTATTGGAGGAAGCGTTTTTAAGCTTTATGATGTAATATATAATTTACCTGCCAACGACAACGGAAATTGTTTGCATGGGGGTTTTTTTGGATATAATAATCGGATTTGGGAGATAGGTTGTATTGGGGAAAACAGCGTTACGATGAAATATAAAAGTCCCGATGGGGAATGCGGATTTCCGGGAGCCGTAAACATTGAAGTCAGTTTTTCCGTTGTGAATGACAATGGCTTGCATATTTACTATAAGGCAGTGCCGAATTCAGATACCATACTCAATTTAACCAACCACAGTTATTTTAATCTTGGAGGGTTTGATTCGGGAGATGTTCTAGACACCGATCTTATTATAAACGCTGATAGTTACACTCCTGTCGATGATAAGCTGATACCTACCGGGGAAATAAGATCAGTTAAGGGCACTCCGTTTGACTTTACCGAGATTAAAAAAATCGGACGAGACATAAAATCCGGGCTAATTGACGGATATGATCATAACTTTGTGTTTTCTTCAAATAGCGAAAAGATGGCCTATGCTTGTCACGGGAAAAGCGGTCGAACTATGGAGGTTTTCACGGATATGCCGGCGATACAGCTTTATACCGGAAACGGGCTTGATGAAACGGGAAAGAGCGGAAGTAAGGTAAATAAATTCGGAGGCTTTTGCCTTGAGACACAGTTTTCACCGGATACTCCAAATAAAAATAATTTTCCGACATGTGTTTTTAAGGCAGGTGAGGAATATAATTACTTCACCAAGTATATTTTTGGTGTGAAATAATTTAATATTGGTGTATTGACATTTAAAAATTAATGTGATATTATAAGTAAAGAGTTTTAAGCATTGAATGACAATTTAATAAACGGGAGCTTGTGTTACCGGCTGAGAGGGCGTCTGTGAGGTGCCGACCGAACCTGATTTGGGTAATGCCAACGTAGGGATTTTTATCGCTTTTAAGCGTGCCCTATGGGTGCGCTTTGTTTTTTTGATGTTTTTTGTGAAGGGGAAAATATATGAACTATAAAACGCAGATGGAAGCTGCAAAGAAGGGGATCATAACCGAAGCAATGAAAATCGTTTCTCAAAAAGAGCAAATAACGGAGGATCTGATTTTAAAGCGTGTTGCTGCGGGCAGCATTGCCATCCCATCTAACATTAATCATAAATCGCTAAACCCCGAAGGGATCGGCGCGGGACTAAGGACAAAAATAAATGTTAACCTTGGGATTTCCGGAGACTGTCCCGACTACAAGCGCGAATTCGAGAAGGTAAAAATGTCTATAGCGCTAAAAGCCGAATCTATTATGGATTTAAGCAATTATGGCAAAACTTTTAGTTTTCGCGAAAAACTGATAGATTATTCGTCAGCTATGATCGGGACAGTCCCCATATATGATGTGATCGGTTATCTTGAAAAGAAATTAATCGATATTTCCGCCGAAGATTTTTTAAAGGTGGTGGAGTTGCACGCAAAGCAAGGGGTCGATTTTATGACGATACATGCGGGGATCAACCGGAACACGGTGTCAAAATTCAAAGAAAGCGGAAGGCTTACGAACATCGTTTCCCGTGGAGGGTCATTGCTGTTTGCTTGGATGGAACTTACCGGCAATGAAAATCCGTTTTATGAATATTACGATGATGTGTTAGATGTTTTTAATAAATACGATGTCACAATAAGTTTGGGCGATGCGCTTCGCCCCGGGTCAACAGCCGACAGCACCGACTGTGGGCAGATAACTGAATTGATTGAGCTAGGTCTGTTGACTAAGCGCGCTTGGGCAAGCAATGTTCAGGTCATGGTTGAGGGTCCGGGTCATATGGCGATAAATGAAATTGAGGCTAATATGAGACTGCAAAAACGCTTGTGCCATAACGCTCCGTTTTATGTTCTTGGGCCGTTGGTAACCGATATAGCGCCGGGTTACGATCATATAACTTCAGCTATCGGAGGAGCTATAGCGGCGTCAAGCGGAGCTGATTTTCTATGCTATGTTACTCCGGCTGAACATTTGAGACTTCCAGATTTGCAGGATGTTAAGGATGGGATCATTGCCGCAAAAATAGCGGCTCATGCAGCGGATATAGCAAAGGGAATACCGGGAGCCAGGGATATCGACGACAGAATGTCGGCGGCCCGTCAGAGAGTTGACTGGGAGTGCATGTATGAATGTGCCTTAGACCCCGAAAAGGCAAGGAATTACCGTGAAAGTGTTGCGGTAGAGAACGAGAGCACATGCTCAATGTGCGGTAAGATGTGCGCGATGAGGACTACAAGCGCTATTCTTGAAGGAAGGGATTTGGACATATGAGAGAGAGATTGACAAAGCTTATAATGCTATCACTTTTCGTGGCTATCGGCGTTATTATTTCACCAATACTTAGGATTGAGGGGATGTGTCCTACGGCGCATTTGGTAAATATTGTATGCGCGGTTTTTCTGGGGCCGTTTTATGCGTTCGCTTGTGCGTTTTCTATAGGGATTATACGTATGTTGCTCATGGGAATACCGCCTTTAGCGTTGACAGGCGCGGTATTTGGAGCGTTTTTGTCCGGTATCTTGTATAGGGCAAGCAAAGGAAAGCTTTTATTTGCCGTTTTAGGAGAAATTTTTGGAACCGGTATTATCGGATCAATATTGTCATATCCCGTTATGGCATTTCTCTGGGGCTATGGAGATATCACTTTGTTTTATTATACTCCTATGTTCTTGGGAGCGACATTAATGGGAGGAGCTTCAGCTTATATTTTGCTTAAAATTTTTGCGGCAAACGGCACTTTAATAAAAATACAGCAAAAGCTTGGAGGAAAAACTTTTGAAAAACAAACTAGACCTGACTCTTTATTTGGTAACCGACCGTCCCAGCGTTAACTTGACATTCGAGCGGCTGCTAGAAAAAGTGGATGAAGCCTGCAAGGGAGGGACGACGCTCGTTCAACTTAGGGAAAAGGAATGTTCAGCCCGTGAATATATAGAGATGGCAAAAAAGATGTTGAAAGTTACCCATAAATATAATGTACCGCTTGTTGTTGACGATCGGGTGGATGTTGTTATGGCGGCTGAAGCTGACGGTGTGCATGTTGGAGTCGATGATATGAGTGTGGCGGATGCGAGACGAATTTTAGGAAGCGGCAAAATAATAGGGGCGACGGCAAAAACAATCGAACGCGCACGGCAAGCTGAGCGTGAAGGCGCGGATTATTTAGGAACAGGCGCTATTTTTCCGCCAACCGTTAAAGTAAAAACACAAATGACAAGCATTGAAAAATTAACGGAGATCGTTAAGAGCGTAAGTATACCAACAGTAGCCATAAGCGGTATAAACAGAGACAACTTATTTGAGCTTGCCGGCAGCGGCATAGCGGGAGTTGCGGTTATTGCAGCCATATTAGGTGCGGATAACAGCGAAGTTGAGTCAAAATTATTAAGGTGTGATGTTGTTGAAAAAATTCTTGACCATAGCGGGAAGTGACCCTTGTGGCGGAGCGGGGGTTCAGGCGGACATGAGGGTAGCTGTTACGCAAGGGCTATATCCCATGAGTGTTATAACTGCTCTGACGGCGCAGACAAGCCAAGGCGTCCGGAATGTTTTATTGACTTCTCCCGGATTTGTCGCTGAACAGTTGGATGCCGTTTTCAGTTGTTGTATTCCTGATGTAGTTAAAATTGGCATGCTAGGCAACGGCAAAATCGTTGAAACAGTAGTAAATAAGCTTTTAGAATATAAAGTTAAAAATATTGTATTAGATACTGTTTTTACGTCTTCAAGCGGATATGAATTGCTGGATAACGAGGGTATATTGCTTTTAAAAGAAAAATTGCTGCAGATATGCCGGGTCATAACGCCAAATATACCTGAGACGGAGATCTTGACCGGAATGCAAGTAAACGATACGGCAGACATGAAAAAATGCGCCAAAAAGTTTGCGCGTTTTTTTGACGGTGATGTTGTAATTACGGGCGGACATTTGCGTGTCAGATGCGATGATTTGTTATATAAAGATAATAAATTTATCTGGTTTAGAGGGGAAAGGATTCAAGGCAAAAATACGCACGGGACGGGCTGTGCCTTTTCGTCATGTTTGGCGTGCGGTTTGGCGGAGGGAAAAAGCCTGGAGGAGAGCGTAAAAATGGCAAAAGAGTATGTTTTAAAGCATATTAAAACATCTGCGGCGGAGCCGCTTCCAGTGTTTTAACAAGAGTTAAGCGGAGGATTTAAAATTACACGCCGCTGACCGCAGTAAGCATGGAACCCTCCGCCTAAAGAGGATAGAGACATGAACACGGTTATATTATTTGGAAAAACATAACCGTTTTGTCAAAATGCTATAAATATAAATGGATATTATTGTCAAAATTTATTCGTCTGACGAAAATTTCTCGCTTCATTAATCACATTTTACTATTAACGAACACGATTTAAAATAAGCAAAATTATTTTTCACAAAACGTAATTTGCTATATTTTCTAAGTTAATTAGCTATAAGTAAAAGCCCCGCCATAAAGCGGGGCTGTATTAGAAACAATACTTATCACTGATAGAAAGTCTCAAAAAATACATTAAGGCACCGAATGTGGTTTTTATTTAAGGCAATACCTCACAGATCTGGCGTGCAAAGCGCGCAGTCGGATTTTTCGTAAAACTAGGCAATTTTGATGCGAATATCCATTGATATTTAAGGCAAAATTAACGAAGTTTGGAGAGAAAGACTAAAGTGATTTGTGAGACAAGCTGTTAAGCGTGAGTTATTAGGTATTGCCTTAATACTCGGCGCTTTCAAATTCTCTCGACATCTGCAAAACCATTTCTTCGTTAAGGATGAGTATTTCTCCCTGCACTCGTGAGCTGCGGGCTACGCCACAAAAGAAGCGGCTTTTTTGGAATTTCGGAAAATGCTCTTCATCGCTTAGTATATCAAGAAATTCAACGGCAACAACCTCGTCCACTATCAGCCCGAGCACCGAGTCGCCGTTTGACACGGTGACTATCATCTCTTTATATTTTTCTTGATAAGCTTCAATAGAATCGGTTAAAACCTTGTGTATTTCGTCTTTTATACGTTTTAAATTGCTAAATTCAGGCGATTTTCTTATATCTTCATCACTTTGTTTTCTATTTTTAATAAGTGAAAACACGCCGTTACTGTAGTTTACGAATTCATCTATTAATTCAACAAGTGAAAAAGGCAGCTCTTTATATGATGTGGAATCTTTGGTTTGATGCCGCAAGGCCTGGAATTTCCATTTAGAAGTGGACGGGGTTTCCTGAGCAAAATCAGCAATTTCACCGGACGCTATTGATGAGCTAACAGAGAAATAAAATGTATCGGTTTCACTTTTCATATCGTTAACTAGTGCCATAAATTCATTATAGTCTTCTTGGGTAGATTTAAGGCTGAACAAGGCTCGCAAATCTAAAAGAGGAATAATCCCGCCCCTTGAATTCATAAGGCCTCGAAAAATTTCAGGCGCAGAGGCGACCGGAGTTATCGTATCGGGATATTGAAGAATACCGTTTACAATACGGCTGTTAACGGTGTAAGCTAAATTATGCAGTTTAAAGACGAGCCATGGTAGCTCTTCGGTGAACTCCTGCGCGCTTGTTTGTGTAATGTTATCATTCATAAAGCAAAAACCATCCCTAATCAGATTTATAGCGTTTTGCAACACATTCATTGTACCACAATAATCGCGGAAATACAACAATAATATCTGCTTTTAAGTAATAATTCATAGTTTATTAACAATATTTTAATAAATCGCCTATATTGAAAAAAAAATGGAAATATGTTATTATTATTAAAAGCGCAAATAAAGCGGTGGTGTAATGAGAGTATTTACGATAGTCGCAAAAATTTTGATTTTTTTACTGGCGTCGATAGGCGGGATACTGTTTGGCGTTATCGTTCCTGCTTTTTTGATTTTTGGTGACTTGATAAATCGTGAGCTTGCAGATCATCATGTTTTTTTCGTTTGGATCGTCATGGGATTTATTGGATATATTGTTCCCGCCGTACTGTTTATATTGGGTCGCCCAGCGGTTTCGCTTATTTTTTCTCTGATTGGGTCTTTGCTTTGCGCTTATATTCATTTGGTTTTTTCGCGTTTTAATAATGAAGGAGCTGAGATAACAGCTTGGTTTATGTATTTACCGCAGCTTTTTGTAACAGGGATTTTAATTTTTTTCATAATTATTAAAAGGGCTGTTTTGTCTAAGGAAGAAAAAAACGCCCCGTCAATTTTTGACTAGGAGATAATATATGGCTTTGCTTGATAAGGATATTCAATTCCATTTAAAAGTTACGGCGCGGCAGATAGGAAAATATGTGATATTGCCCGGCGACCCTGGAAGAGTGCCAGACATTGCCGAAAAGTTTGATAATCCGCAAAAAATAGCTTATAATCGCGAATTCCAGACCTATACCGGTTGGCTTTGCGGTGAAAAAGTGAGCGCTTGCTCTACCGGGATAGGCGGACCGTCTGCCGCCATAGCGGTGGAGGAATTGATAAGGTGTGGCGCACACACCTTTATACGGGTGGGAACCAGCGGGGGCATTAACTTGAAAGTTACGGGCGGAGACTTGGTTATAGCAAGCGCTGCTGTTCGCGGCGACGGGACGAGCAGCGAATATATCCCGCCCGATTATCCGGCTACTGCCGATTTTGAGGTGACAAAATGCCTTTGCGAGGCGGCGGAGCGTTTGTCCGGTAGTGAGGATGGGAATCGATATCACGTGGGCATTGTACAAAGCAAGGATAGTTTTTACGGAGAGATTGAGCCTGAGACAATGCCGGTAAGCGGATATCTTAGCGGGCGTTGGGAGAGTTACGTAAAATGCGGATGCCTTACTTCTGAAATGGAGGCGGCAACGCTTTTTGCGGTGGCGATTGCGCGAGGAGTAAGAGCCGGGGCAGTATTGACTGCTCTTTGGAATGTCGAGCGCTCTAAGGCAGGATTGCCGGACGCCGTTTGCAAGAGCAGTGAGCGGGCGGTGCAGTGTGCTGTAAATGCTGTTAAAATGCTGATAAAAAAGGACAAGAATGAAATATAACACGATATTGTTTGATTTAGACGGAACGCTTATTGATCCATATGAAGGAATTTCCAAAACTATTTTGCATGTCTTAAAAACTTTTGGAGATCCCCCTCTAGAAAGGAGGTCAATAGTCAAGTTTATAGGACCTCCGCTGCTTAACGGCTTTATGGAGTTCGCCGGTTACAGCAGGGAAAAGGCTATGCTTGCGCTTAAAGTATACCGCGATAGGTACATGGCACGCGGCATTTATGAAACAAAGCTCACAAACGGAGTTTACCGATTGCTTAAAGTTTTAAGCCGGTCAGGCGTGAGACTGGGAGTGGCAACACTAAAACCTGACATTATGACAGAAAGGATATTAAATCACTTTGATATTTATAAATATTTTGAGTTTGTATCTGCAGCGGAGCTTGCGCCCGAAGGCAGAAATAATAAAACCGATATTATCGCGCATGCCCTTGAAAATATGAATATTTTTGGCACGGAACGCGAAAAAACTTTGATGGTAGGTGATCGACATCACGATATAGTCGGAGCAGACGAGAATGGAATAGTGTCGGTGGGATTGCTTTCAGGGTACGGAAGCAGGCAAGAGTTTGTCGAATTTGGAGCTAATTATATAATAAATAAAATATCTGAAGTGGAAAAAATTGTATTTTAATTTTTTGGCATATTGAGTGACGCTTTGTAAATAATAAATTTATAAACCATTAACTGCTAAAGGAGATCCGACATGAAAGAATTTATAACAAACCATTGCCACAGCCGGGATTATTGCAATCTTAAGGAAATACAAATTCAGCCTTTGACGTTCGATAAATAAAATGAATGGAGAGTTAAAATATGGAGTTTACATATCATGAGAAAAACGCGCTGTGCGATATTTTTAAATCGGCTAGCGGGTCTCTTTTTAACGCAATGAAATATATATATGCTATTACAGAAGACCACTACTATAACATAAATGTAAAAGATATTTTTAAAATTGCTCTTAACGACATTACTAACGTAAACATTTTGGAAAATATCGGGGTGGCGCTAACAGAAAAAGGCTTGGGTGAACTAGCGTCTCATCAGTTTAATGTGGTCGAGGGACTTATATATTACTCGTTTTTAACAAGGCTGCCGTTTTTTAGGCGTTCAATTAATGATTGTCCCTTAAAAGAAGCACAGTTACGCGAGCTTTACAACCATGGCTTGAAAAACGGAGCTGAGAATTTTGGAAATATAATTACTTATGATTTTCGTATAATGTCCAAACTTATTAAAAATAAACAGAATGAGCCTGAGTTTAACGGAGATTGGTTCAGGAGATGGGTATATACGTTTGGAAACGATTTGGCGGTAATAAACAATCGTAATATATTTTTGCTCGGAAGTGTTGAAGCTCTGTTTCCCTTATATTATGCGGCGCTCATCGAAAAAATATCTGCTCAGCTTGAACAGTGGAAAAAAAAGACTTAAATGCCAAAAATTCATCATTTATTTTTTTCATATTAGATGCTATAATTATTTATAACAACTCAAGTAAAATAATAAAAGGGTGATAAAATTTGAAAAAAGAAAATAAATACATACCAACGTTATTGATAGCGGCAATCATTTTTGCCGTTTATTTTTTTTCGGTGATTACGGTCGAAGCGGATACATATAAAGCTGAGTCTATAGTGTCAAAAGCAAACGATTTGGCGGTAAAAGATCAAACAAAGCGCATAATAAAGCCCAAGATTTTAAAAGTCGTTCAGTCGGCTTCAGCAAAAAAACTCAAATCACAAAGCGAAAGCTTTAAAGTTGCCGCTTATTTTCCCTCGTGGCGTGAAGGGCATATAAACAAACTTGATTTTAGCACGATAACTCACGTCAATTACGCATTTGCTATCCCTACACCAGAAGGTAAAATTTTGAAGCTTGAAAATCCCGGCCTTATAAAAAAGATCATAAAACGCGCTCATGAAAAAAATGCCGGGGTGCTGATATCTATCGGGGGGTGGAACTATCGGGATGTAAAATTATGCAAGATATTTGAAAAGGCGTCTTCAACCGAGCAAAAAGCCAAGAAATTTGCCGGATATATTGCAGCTGTAACGGACAAATATGGATTTGATGGCGTAGATATAGATTGGGAATACCCAACCGCAAATGATAAGGGATACGAAAGGCTGATAAAATACCTTAGCGTCGAAATGGATAAGCGCGGAAAACTTTTGACAACTGCGCTGCCACCAATGATTTCTTCAAAGGCCGTGAGCGATAAATCGCTTTCATTAGTTGACTGGGTAAACGTTATGGCTTATGACAACGATATTGACAAAACACACTCGTCATATGCCCACGCGGTTGAAAGCGTAAAATACTGGAGGGATATAAGAAAACTTCCTCATAATAAGGTCGTGTTGGGAATACCTTTTTATTCCAGGGTTTACGGGTGCGGTTTTACATATGGATATTCATACGAGTCGATAGTCAAAGCAAACCGCGAAAATTATCTTAACGACACAGCCGGATATAACGGATTTACTGTAAATTATAATGGTTATTTAACTGTTGCTGATAAAACCGCTTATGCTCTCGAAAACGCCGGAGGAATTATGATTTGGGAGATAGCTCATGATACAGTTGATAAGGAAACGAGTTTACTGTCGGCTATTAAAAAAACGGTTGGATATTAATCCGCAAATAAACTATTGAAACTAATCGGAAAATCCGCTCGGCGGCAAGAGTTTTTATGGGATTTATTCTATTCTCAATGCCATACCGCAAAGCTCTGGCGTGCTTTGCGGTATGGCATTGAGAAAGTTTTCAAAAACTATTGACAATATCTGAAGAATAATATATAATATTAATGATATAAACATTAAGTAGAGTTAGCTCTCACCCGCCGACTTTTTTGTCAGGCGCGGTAGTTTATAAAATATAAGCGTTTGCGCTGTATTTTAAAACATGGGGCTTCCCGTGTTTTTTGTTTATTATGTTATATTGTGTTTTTTATGAAAGGGTGTGTTTAATTATCAGCACAAAGGAGTTGCTCATAAACGAGGAAATTAAAGCCGACGAGGTAAGGGTGAACGGCGAGAACGGCGAGGCGTTTGGGGTTATGTCGCTTCGCGAAGCTCAAAGTCTGGCGGATGAACAAAATTTAGATCTTGTTCTTATCGCACCGCAGGGAAAACCTCCGGTTTGCCGGATAATGGACTATGGCAAATTCCGTTTTGAGCAGGCTAAGCGCGAAAAGGAACTTAAGAAAAACCAAAAGCAGATCGAGCTTAAAGAGGTTAGAATGTCATTGAATATTGATACAAACGATTTTAACACGAAGGTCAATAATGCCGTTAAATTTCTTAAAAGCGGCGATAAGGTAAAGGTTACCATTCGTTTTAAAGGACGGGAAATGACACATCCAAAATTGGGCGAGGCGCTTATGCAAAAATTTCTTGACGCTTGTGCTGAATATGCATCGTCGGACAAAGCGGCAAAATTCGAGGGACGTAATTTTGCGACGGTGTTGAACCCCAAGGCATCGGCACCAACAAAAAAAAATAGTGAAAATAAATAAAGGAGGACAACTGAAATGAAAAATAAGATAAAAACCCATAGCGGGGCAAAAAAACGCTTTAAGTTGACCAAGACAGGAAAAGCTAAATTTCGCCGCACAAACCGGATACACAGGCTGACACAAAAAGCTACCAAGCGTAAACGCAGCAGCCGTGCAAACAGATATGCAGACAAGAGCAATATTGCGGAAATCAAGGCGCTTTTACCGTATAAGTAAAATATATAGTCAGTCAATTTAAAAACCCTAAAGGGTCTTTAAACAGCGGGCAAAGCCCGCTAGCAACCTTAAGGTGCGCGACTGACTATGTAGCAAGGCAAGCCGCCTTCGGCGGCACGCGGCGCACGCCGCGTCTTAAAAATGCATTTAACGTTTTTAAACTGACTAGCTATAACGCAGTTTTATAAAAAAATTCTAGGAGGGAAAAATTATGGCTCGTGTGAAAGGCGCTTTAGCGACCCGCAAGAGAAGAAATAAAATATTAAAATTAGCAAAAGGCTATTGGGGCGGCAAAAGCAAGCTTTTTAAAACCGCAAAAGAGGCCGTTTGGAAATCTGGACAATATGCTTATATCAGCAGGCGTTTAAAGAAAAGAGACTTTAGAAGGCTGTGGATTATCAGAATATCTGCGGCATGCAAAGCAAACGGCATGAACTATTCAACTTTTATTAATGGTCTTAAAAAGGCAAACATTACACTTAACCGCAAAATGCTCTCAGAAATTGCTATAAGCGATGCCGATGGTTTTACGGCGCTTTGTGATAAGGCAAAGTCGGTATTATAATAATTTTGAATATCACGGCCGCGCGCGGACGTGATTTTCTCGTTTCATGGATACGTAAGGATGTTTTAAATGACTGCCATAACATCGCGAAAAAATCATATAATTCAAAAATATAGAAAGCTTATCCGGGAGAAAAAAGAAAGGTTTTTAAGCGGATCTTTTGTTTTAGAAGGATATAAATTGTCGGTGGAGGCGCTTGAGTGCGGATTTGTCCCTAAAAGCGCGTTGTTTACCGCTGAGGCGATGGAGAAGCATAGCGATTTTTATAAAGCTGTCGTAAATATTTGCGGGATTACGGTAATAAGCGCAGATTTGGGAGAATATATATCCGATACAAAGACGCCGCAGGGAATATTTATAGAACTTCCGCTTATTGATAAATCAAAAAATCCGGATAAAATAATATTAAATGCAAAAAGAATTATCCTTTTAGACGGCTTGCAAGATACCGGAAATATGGGAACTATCATTCGCACTGCCGACGCGTTTGGAATGGACGCAGTGGTATATTCTCCGGACTGTCCCGATATTCATTCGGGAAAGGTCATAAGAGGATCGATGGGTTCGGTTTTCCGTGTTGATTTAATATGTTGCGGTTTAAGGGATATAATTAAATTATTAAAGCAAAACGATTTTTTTATATATGCATCAATTCTAGACAGAGATGCCGAGAGACTGGGTAAGGCTCGGTTCGCGGATAAAAGCGCAATAGTTATCGGCAGTGAAGGAAGTGGCATTTCACCGGAAATAAGAGCGCTTGCGGACAAAATAATATATATTCCTATTGAAAACGCGCAATCGCTTAACGCGGGCGTAGCCGCAGCCATATTAATGTGGGAGATGACAAAGAGTTAGGAGGAGATGGGGTTGTCTAACCTTGTAATTGTTGAATCGCCTGCTAAGGCGAAAACGATTGAAAAATATTTAGGAAAAAATTATAATGTTGTGGCGTCTGTGGGACACATTCGAGATTTACCGAAATCAAAGCTCGGTGTGGATGTTGAACACGATTTTATGCCGCTTTATGAAAATAAAAAAGATAAAAAAGATTTAATAAGCGACCTTAAAAAGCGAGCGGAAAAAGCAAAGAATATATACCTTGCGACCGACCCTGACCGCGAAGGCGAAGCTATTTCATGGCATCTTGCATATATACTGCAGTTAGATGTTAACAAGCCCATCCGCGTTACTTTTAATGAGATCACCAAAAGTGGAATCGAATCAGGTATGAGCAAGCCGCGCAGCCTTGATATGGATTTGGTAAACGCGCAGCAGGCGCGAAGGATACTTGACCGTTTAGTGGGCTATAACTTAAGCCCGTTTTTGTGGAAAAAAGTTAGGCGGGGACTGTCGGCCGGCCGGGTACAGTCGGTTGCGGTGAGATTGATTGTAGACCGAGAAAATGAAATAGAAGCCTTTAATCCGCAGGAATATTGGAGTATTGACGCCGAACTTTTTAAAAGCGGGCCTGACAGCAAAATGTTTTCCGCAAAGTTATCTGAAATTAACGGCAAAAAGGCGGAATTGGAAAACGAAAAACAGGCGAACGAAATACTTGATTATGTTAAAAACGAAAGGTTTTTTGTTTCGGGGATAAAAAAATCTCTTAGGAAAAAACATCCCGCGCCGCCTTTTACCACCTCTACCTTGCAGCAGGAGGCGTCGAAAAAGTTGTCGTTCAACGCTCGTAGAGCCATGAAAGCGGCACAAGAGCTTTACGAGGGAGTTGAACTGCCAGGCTATGGTCTTATAGGGCTTATAACATATATGAGAACTGACAGTTTAAGGATTTCAGATGAGGCTAAGGCGGCGGCAAAAGATTTTATTACCCAAAGGTTTGGGGCCGACTATCTGCCTAAAACACCACGTAATTTTAAAACTAAAAAAAACACCCAGGATGCGCACGAGGCAATACGTCCTTCAATACCATCGATTGATCCGAGCGAGATAAAGGGTAGCGTATCTTCTGACCAGTATAAGCTTTATAAGCTTATTTGGGAGAGGTTTATGGCAAGCCAGATGGCTGATGCGGTGCTTAACACTGTATCGGCTGATATTGCGGCGGGAAAATGCCTTTTTAAGGCAAGCGGATATACCGTGAGGTTTGATGGTTTCACCAGGCTTTATGAAGAGATAAGTGAAAATGAAAATGAAAAAGAGCAAGGAGGAGCATTGCCGGAGCTAGCGGAAAAAGAGGAACTGATGGCAAAAAATATAGATGCGAACCAACATTTTACCCAGCCACCCGCAAGATATACCGAAGCGAGCCTTATAAAAGCGCTTGAAGATAACGGTATAGGCAGACCGTCCACCTACGCTCCGACCATTTCAACTATCCTTGACCGCCATTATGTTGAACGTCAGCAAAAGCAGCTTGTTCCAACTCCGTTGGGAAGCGTTATTACAGATCTGCTGAAAAACCATTTTACACGAATTGTTGACACGAGGTTCACTGCCGGGATGGAAGAGGGCCTTGACAAGATAGAAGAAGGAAGCGAAGAGTGGGTTGCGGTGCTTCGTGATTTTTATAAGGATTTTAACCTGGCGTTGGTCAAGGCAGAAAGCGATATGGAAGGCAAAAGGGTTAAAATACCAGACGAGCCTACCGATATACAGTGTGAACTGTGCGGTAAAAACATGGTTATAAAAATAGGTCCGTATGGGAAATTTTTAGGTTGTTCAGGATTTCCCGAGTGTAAAAATACCAAAAGGATTATAAATGAAACCGGCGGATTTTGTCCTAAGTGCGGAGCAAAAATGTTGGCAAAAAAATCTAAGAAAGGAAAGCCGTTTTTTGGATGTGAAAATTTTAAAGAATGCAATTTTATGACATGGGACACACCCGTTTCTGATAAATGCCCGAATTGTGGCGCGGCAATGTTTAAAAAAACCGGAAAGAATGGTAAAATTTATTGCGCCAATGAAGGTTGTGGCTTTGAAAAGGACGAAGCCCTCTCTAATGAAGGTTAACGTGATAGGGGCGGGGCTTGCCGGTGTCGAGGCGGCAAGCGCGCTGGCGCGCGAAGGCTTTTCGGTAAAGCTTTTTGAGATGAAGCCTCATAAAAAAAGTCCTGCACATTCTTATGACGGATTTGCCGAACTGGTATGCTCCAATTCGCTTAAATCAAAAAGGATCAGTAGCGCGGCCGGAATGCTGAAAGAAGAAATGCTCCTTCTGGATTCGCTCACTGTGAAAGCTGCGTATGCGGCTCAAACCCCGGCTGGAGGAGCGTTGGCTGTGGACAGGTATCTTTTTTCAGATTTAATAACGAAACAGATCAGAGAAAATCCAAACATTGAAGTAATTTGTGAAGAAATAACAGGGTTTCCTGATGGTAATACGATAATCTGCACCGGCCCCTTAACCGGAGATAAACTTGCGGAAAATATAAAAATAAAAATGGGGGGTTATTTGTATTTTTATGATGCCGCGGCACCGATTATTTCCGCCGACAGTATAGATATGGACAGCATATATTTTGCGACGCGATACGATAAGGGCGATGCGGATTATATAAACTGCCCGTTTGAAAAAGATGAATATGACCGATTTTATGAAGAGCTTATAAATGCAGAAACTGTTAAATTACGAGAATTTGAAGACGCTATAGTTTATGAGGGCTGCATGCCGATAGAAACTCTTGCAAAGCGCGGGTCCGATTCACTTAGATACGGATGCATGAAGCCGGTAGGATTGATAAATCCTAAAACGCGAAAGCGACCTTATGCCGTGGTACAACTAAGGCTTGAAAATAACAGCAAAACGTTGTATAATATAGTAGGTTTTCAAACTAATTTAAAATTTCCGGAACAAAAGAGGGTTTTCAGCATGATACCTGGTCTGAAAAATTTAGAGTTTGTCCGCTATGGAGTTATGCATCGCAACACTTTTTTAAACAGCCCCAAATTACTGGACGACAACTTTATGCTGAAAAATTCGAATAATGTTTACTTTGCAGGACAAATAACCGGAGTTGAAGGATATATGGAAAGCGCGGCTAGCGGCATAGTCGCGGGATTATCACTTGCATGGCGGTTAAAAGGGAGAGAAAAGCTTGTTTTGCCAAACACATCCATGATGGGGGCACTGGCTAATTATATCAGCGACGGAAGCATTTCAAATTTTCAGCCTATGGGTGCTAATATGGGGCTACTTCCCGTTTTGGACAAGCCAATAAAAGGAAAACAGGAGAGATATGAATCTATCGCGCTAAGAGGGATAGGCGATCTGAAAAATATGTTGTATAATAGGGATTTGAGGAAAGTGAGATGATATATGAGAATTGCGGTAGATGCTTTTGGGGGAGACAACGCGCCGGACGAAGCGATAAAAGGCGCTGTTTGGGCGGCAGTCGAATACGGTGTGGATATAATACTTACTGGTGATAAAGACAAGCTTGAAGAACGTTTATCGGCGCTTTCACTGGCCGGCGGAAATATCAAAATTGTTGATGCCGATGGAGTTATACAAATCGAAGACAACCCACTCGACATTCGAAAAGAAAAGGCCGGCACATCAATGGGAAAAGCTTTTCAGCTGCTAGCTAGCGGACAGGCTGACGCTTTTGTGAGCGCCGGGAGTACCGCAGCGCTAGTGGTAGGGGGCACTATGATAGCAGGGCGTATTAAAGGCGTTAAGCGTCCGGCGCTTGCACCTATTATGCCGAGTACAAAAGGATTTTATATGCTTCTTGACGGTGGCGCAAACTTGGATTGCCGCCCGGAGATGCTTTTGCAGTTTGCAGTATTAGGCAGTGTTTATATGCAGAAAATAATGAATATAAATAACCCACGAGTTGGTTTGTTAAACATAGGCACAGAAGATAAAAAAGGCCGGGAGCTTGAGTTGTTGGCGCTTGACCTGATGAGGAGTGCGCCGATAAATTTTATTGGAAATGTAGAAGGAAGGGACCCTATTTTGGGGGGCTGTGATGTTGCGGTGACCGACGGATTCACCGGCAACGTTTATCTAAAAGCTGTCGAGGGGATGGGGGGCTTTATAAAACATGGGATGGAAGGTATTTTTAATACTGATCTTACCACGAAGCTCGGCTATCTTTTTTCGAAAAAGGGGATAAAAAACTTTGCTAAAACAATGGATTATAAAGAAGTCGGCGGCAGTCCTCTGCTCGGATGCAAAAGCGCGGTCATAAAAGCTCATGGCTCAAGCGATTCGAGGGCTTTTAAAAACGCAATCCGTCAAGCTAGGGATTTTATTGAGCGCGGAGTGGTTTTTGAAATGGAGAAAAGCCTGCAGGAAGTTAAGAACTAGTGCGCCGCCAACTATAAAACGCTTAGTTAGTACGAAGGATTTTTATTGCAAGACAATGCAATTTTTGCACGAACATTCGCTGTATTTAAGCAAAAATTAACACAGTATTGCGATAATATAGACAAATGCCAAAAAGCGTTTTAGGGTTAGCGGCCCGTTATAAGCTTGTGATAATGGTGGGGGAAAGTAACGATGTCTGATTTATTTAAAAAAATAAATTATGAATTTAAAAATAAAAATTTGTTTACCGAGGCGATGACTCATTCTTCCAGCACAGGAGGAGTCAGTCGTTCAAACGAACGGTTGGAGTTTTTGGGAGACAGCGTTCTAAGCGTTATTGTATCAGATTTTTTGTTTAGAGCGCTTTCTGATTTACCTGAGGGGCAGTTGACCAAGACAAGGGCGGGATTGGTATGTGAACAGTCTCTTTATAATTTTGCAAAGCAGATTGGGCTAGGTGAGGAAATAATTCTTGGCAAGGGAGAGGAAAACACCGGCGGTCGTTACCGCAAGTCGATTTTATCTGATGCGTTTGAGGCTCTGTTAGCCGCAATATATCTCGATGGTGGGGTGGAGGCGGCAAGGGAATTCCTTTTGCCGTTTATGCCGACGGATGAAGAGCTAAAAAACGGAAGCTTGATAATGAGTGACTATAAAACTGTTTTACAGGAGATAATCCAAAAAAATCCTGAAGAAAAAATAACTTATTCTTTGGTGAATGAAACAGGAGCGGCTCACAACCGAGAGTTCACTTCACAGGTTCTCTTGAATGGGCAGATTATCGGAACCGGCAAAGGGCCTAGCAAAAAACAGGCGGAACAGATGGCTGCCCATGAAGCTATTAAACTGATGGGATACGAATGAAATCAATATTTTTTTGCCTATCTACCACAGCCCGGAGGTTAACAAGTAAATGTTTTTTAAAACTCTTGAAATCCATGGGTTTAAGTCTTTTCCAGACAAGACTGTTTTGGATTTTAATGCGAATATGACTGCCGTTATCGGTTCAAACGGCAACGGTAAAAGTAATATCAGCGATGCGCTCCGATGGGTTATGGGCGAGCAGGGCGCTAGAACTCTGCGCGGAGATAAAATGGAGGACGTTATTTTCCATGGTACGCAGTCGAGAAAGCAGATGGGTTACGCAAAGGTGTCTCTATCTGTTGATAACACCGATAGGCTGATTAACAAAGATAGCGATGAGGTGGTTATCACAAGAAAACTTTATCGAACAGGCGATTCGGAATACTTGATAAACGGTGCGAAGTGTCGGCTTAAGGACATACATGATATGTTTTTAGGAACCGGACTTGGGCGTGACGGGTATTCGATTATTGGACAGGGCAGGGTAGCGGAAATTGTAAACAGCAAGGGCAAGGAACGCCGTGAAACCTTCGATGAAGCTGCCGGGGTATCGAAATTTTTGTATAAAAAGGCTGAGGCTGAGCGCGAGCTTTCACGCGCTGAAGAAAACATATTCAGGCTTTTGGATATTGAGAAGGAAATCGCCGATCGGCTCCCGGTCCTTGAGCGACAGTCAGAAAAGGCGGTTAAGGCCAAATTTTTGGCTGACAGCGAAAAAAGGCTTGAAATTTCGCTTAATATTGCGCGCATCCAAAATATTGAGGAGAGTCTCTATGAAATAGAGAATGCGGTTT